>CALZDK010000090.1 GCA_945637645.1 uncultured Prevotella sp. | reverse complement strand
ATTAAAGGATTAAAGATAACTACTACTATAAACTTAATTGAAGACTGATATGAACATTAAAAACAGAATTGCAGTGGCTGCTCTTGCCGCATTGTCGATAGCATCGTATGCTGACGACAAGGTGTTTCTCTATTCGCCAGGTGTGGATAAGGGAGTGAGAATAGCCTATTTGGACGAGACAAAGGGAACGGAAGGTGAGTTTGTGGATATTGCACAGATTTTCTCATCCGACTATGCCCGCTGGGGAGCTGACAAAAAGATGTTCTCCGAGTTTGCCGTGGCTTTGGAGGAAGGTGGATATGCTGCCGTGTTCCAGGTGAACGACATTGCCCCTTGCTTTGCCGTGGCTTACAGCGAGGACCTTGTGACTTGGCGACCACAGGACTATCCGGAGATGAGCCATCAGGGAGTGATTGCCCCAGTGATAGTGAGAAACGGTGAGAACAGCTATTCCGTTGTGTATAAGACAAAACAGGGCGGATATAGGAAAACAAACACCGACGCTCTGTTCAGACACTTCTCCAAAGACGTGGAGGCAACAAAGCAGGAATATGAGGCTGCCGACAAGAAACGAGACAAGGTGACCATAGACGGAAAGGCTCAGACAGGAAACATTATCTCTTTGGAAGGCAAGCCACAAAACTCTGCGGCAATAATAAAATATTTCGACGAACAAGGACGAAAGGCGCAAATGTGGGGCGAGAACTTGGCTGACGACAAAGCCAGATTTGCTCAACTGTTGGCTAAAGGACAGATTAAAGCTTCGCTTAACGTTAATGAGGCTAAGTGTAAGAATATCAGCGACAAACTGATAGGTATATTCTTTGAGGATATAAGCTATGCCGCCGACGGAGGACTGTATGCAGAGCTGGTGCAGAACCGCGATTTTGAATACACTCCCAATGACCATGAGGGCTGGAACGCCTTTACAGCATGGAGATTGGCTTCGGGTGCGGAACCGAGGATAGTGACCGACTGTCCGTTGGGCAAGCACAATGCCAATGCTTTGAGCATCGGTGCCGACACACTCTACAACAGCGGATGGGACGGTATGACACTGAAGGCAGGAGCGAAATACGATTTCAGTTTCTATGTGAATACCAAGGGCAAGAAACGCTTCAAGGTGGCAATGGTGGAGAACGGCACAGTGGTGGCTGAGGCTGTCATAGACGTGAGACCAAAGGACAAGAAGGCGGCGGAAACGCTGCACGAGGGCTGGCAGAAATATGAAGTGACTCTCGCGCCGTCGGCAGACACGAAGGCTGCGGAGCTGCGTATAGTGGCTGAAGGAAAGGCAGAGGCAAGGTTAGACATGATAAGCCTCTTCCCGCAAGATACATTCAAGGGAAGAAAGAACGGACTCCGACGCGACCTTGCGGAGACGATTGCCAACCTGCACCCGAAATTTGTGCGTTTCCCAGGAGGCTGCATGAGCCATGGCGACGGACTTGACAATATCTACCACTGGAACCATACCGTGGGACCGCTCTACGACCGTGTTCCCGACAGAAACATCTGGCGCTATCATCAGACTCGCGGACTCGGATTCTTCGAGTATTTCCAGTTCTGTGAGGACATTGGAGCGGAGCCGCTGCCAGTGCTCGCTGCCGGTGTGCCATGTCAGAACTCCGCCCCCAACGCCAACGGTTTTGGCGGACAGCAGGGAGGAATACCGATGGAGGACATGCCTGCCTATATTGAGGAACTGATGAACATGATAGAGTGGGCTAACGGCGACCCTGCCACAAACAAGTGGGCAAAGATGAGAGCCGACGCTGGTCATCCAGAGCCTTTCAACCTGAAATATATAGGAATAGGCAATGAGGACATCATATCCACCGTGTTTGAGGACCGTTGCCTGATGATCTGCAAGGCAATACACGAGAAATATCCTGAGATAGAGATTTGCGGAACGGCAGGACCTTTCCACACTCCGTCGTCGGACTATGTGGAAGGATGGAAGTTTGCCAAGCAGCACAAGGATATCTTCTCCTTAGTAGATGAGCACTACTATGAGAGCGTGGGATGGTTTATTAACAACCAGGACTATTATGACAACTACGACCGCAACGCCCCGAAGGTGTATCTCGGCGAGTATGCGGCACGAAGCAAGCGAGGCAATATCGACTGTGCATTGGCTGAGGCCCTGCATCTGTGTGCGATAGAGAGGAATGGCGACGTGGTGTCTATGACATCTTACGCTCCGATGCTCTGTCATCTGAAGCACCAGAACTGGAATCCGGACATGATTTATTTCGACAACGAGACAATAGACCTCACCCCAAGCTATGAGACACAGCGCCTGTTCTCGAAATATGCCGGCGACAAGTTTGTTGACACGAAGCTGTCGGTGGACACGGAGGGAATGACGGAAGCTGGAGCTGCCGACATTACAAAACGTGTGGCGGCTACGGTGGTTGTGGATTCCAAGACTGGAAAACGCTACCTGAAGGTTGTCAACGTGCTGCCTGTTGAGCTGCAGCTTGAAGTGGATGCGGCAGGATTGAAGCAGGGAGCAGCCTATGAGGGCTTTGCAGGAGAGCCTGGTCAGGAGCGCGTTGTGATAAAGACCGGGAAAAAGGGAACCTTGACGGAAGGAAAACTTAGATTGCAGCTTCCGCCTTATTCACTGCAAGTGGTGGAGATGTGATTTTGCACAAAAAAAAGTAAACGGGTTGGCAAGTTGTCAACCCGTTTATTGGTTAATTCAATAAAACTTATTTCACTGCTTCTACGGTGTAGCCAGCATCGCTGAGGAGTTTCAGTACTCCGTTGTCGCCTGGCAGATGGCCGGCACCGACATGGAAGAGAGTGGATTTTGCCGACATTATGGCTGGCATCTTGGTTAACCAGTCGCGGTTGCGCTTGCCAAGGAGTTCGTCTTTCTCCTCTGGAGTAGAGTCACATTGGTTGTTCTCCTTTTCATCCATAAGCTCCTGCAGTTTGTTGATGTTGAACGAGAAGTAAGCCTTTGCCATTTCGTCGAGCATCTGTTCGTTGTACTTAGGATTGTCAACCATGCAGAGGAGCAGCTCCTTCTGGCGTTCCAACGTCTTGCCCTTGAAGAGTGTGTTGATTTGGAAATCCAAGGTCTCCAATCCTATGACAGGCTTTTGCTTCTCCTGTGCATACTTTTGGAAGGCATTGTCGATAAGGTCCTGTGGATTGAAGGTTGGATTCTTTTTTATGTAAGTGATGAGGGTGAACTGCTGGGCGAGGGCAGAGGGTGACATTTTACCCATTTGCTGCTCAATCATCGGATTGGTGAAATCTACGGTTAGCAGTTCACGCATATAGGCATTGATGCGGTTCAATTCGTCGGCACTGAAAACGTCTTTCACTGTCTTGTCGCCTTCGAGCATCATTGCCGACATCATTTTCTGCATGCCTTCAGGTGTCATCATGTCCTTCATTTCAAGTTCGCCGCAAACCTGTTCTGCATCGTCCATGGCAGCACGGAGTCCCGGTATGGAATCGACAAACGAAGCCGGAGCCACATGGAAGGTGCCAACGATGTAGGATGGTTTCTTGATGTCCTTGCCGCTGATCTTGTAGAGCAGCTGTGCGTTGATGCCAAGAATGCTCAATGTGAACATGATGGCGGTAATTGCAATTTTTCTAATCATAATTCTGATATTTTTTATTAAACGTTTAAATTTCTTCTTTCGTAAGGTCGCGTATTTGTTGGATAAGCTCGTCGTTGGTGTGGTTCATCTTGATGAGAATCCAGATGCCGATACATAGTCCGACAACTCCTCCGATGACGCCTCCGGCAATCATGCTTCTGAGCATCTCGTTTTCGGTGAATCCGCTGAAATACCAGGCGAAGAGTCCGATGGCGAGTGGCAGCGAGACAACGAATTGCCACCAGCGCATGCGCTTCATCCAAACCAGCCTGTGTCCAGTCTCGACAAGGTTCTCGCTAAGCCAGTCCTTTGCTGACGTGTGGTTGACGTAGAAATCGAAGAGCACGTCGGCAAGCATAAGCAGGAGAATGCCTATTATCGGGAGCCATGATACAGTAGGAGCCAAGAGTTTCATTCCCACGAAACAGAGCGCGGCTACGGGAATGAGGCAAAGGAGTTCAAACCAGATGTATTTCTGTATCCACGACATCTTGCTTGACATTGCCTTGCGGATAAGCCTGTCGTTGACTATTGTCTGCTCGTTGAGCTTCTGTTTAAGTATTTCGAGTTGTTGGCGCATTACGTCCAGCTCGTTGTTGTTATCATTGTTTGTCATCATATTATATATGTATATAAGGTTTCACTTCATTTTTTTCAATTCCTCTCTAATTCTGACGAGTTTCACGGAGACGTTTTTCGTGGATATTCCCACTATTTCCCCAATCTCGTCGTATGGTATGCCCTCGAGCCACAGTAGGATGATGGCGCGGTCGAAGACTCCGAGCTTGTTTATGCGCTCGTAGAGCATTTTTACTTGTCGGGTGTCGGCGTCGTTGTCCTCGTAGAGGTTGATGTCCATTGTGAGTTTGTCAGCCTTAGAGCGCCGCTTCTTCTTCCTGTCGATGGTGATACAGGTGTTGAGACTGACACGATAGACCCATGTCTTTATGTCGCTCCTTCCCTCAAAAGACTTGAAGCCCTTCCAGAGATTGACGAGTATTTCCTGAAACAGGTCTGCCACCTCGTCGTTGTCTTTTGAGAACATATAGCAGACGGTGTAGATTGTTGCCTTTTGTTCTCTCACCAGTTGGGCAAATTGTTGTTCACTTGCTTCCATTGTTTTTTAAGTGGTTTCTTTTTGTTGTTACGACTATTTGACTCGCCTTTATGGTAAAAAACTACAGGAAAATGGGAAAAAATGTCCATTTCCCTGCAAAAAACTTTTTTTTTACCATAAAGAATGATGGAAATCAGCGTATTCTTACGCCTTTGCCTTTCTCTATATATACACCCTTGGGAAGGGAATTGAGGTCGGTGCCGAGGTATTTGCCGTCAAGACTGTAGTATTCGGGTGTGGACGATGGGGCGAGGGGAGTGAGGATGTCGGTTGACCCGCCCATGAAGACAAACGACACATTGCCGTCGGCATCCTGTTTTATGTCGGTTATGGGTTTTCCCGCAAAGCCTCCTGTGTACCAAAACGACGAGGGCGTGGTGGTGTCGGTAAACGCCGTTGCGCCGCTTGTGCCTGGGAATGGGTCGCCGGCAGACTCTGGCTTGAAGATATTCTGGTTCATGGTCATTCCTTCGTAGCGGTTGAGCAATTCCTTGTTTATCTCATCTATTGTGGCATTGCCCGACTTCTTGACAGTCTCGCCAATGAGATAGTCGTTGACCATAAGTCCGTCGGCTGCAACGAGCGAGAAGCGTGGGTGGCCTAACTCGGTGTTTACACAGTTGTTCCAGAATCCGCCAAGTGAAAAGGCCTGTTCGTCGTAGTCGATGTGGTAGATTAACATACCGTTGCCAAAGAGGTAGAAGTTCCATAGGTTGCGGTCGTTGTTGTCAATCTGCTCCAGCATGTAGTATTCGTCGGGATTAGCCTCGTTACTGATCATGTAGGCCTTGCCTCCTCTCTCCTGTGTGGTGAGTTTCACTTCTGTGGGCGACTTGAGTTCCTCCACCTCTATCCATCCAAGGCGCTGGCGTTCCCAACAGTTGAGTGCAGTGGGGCGGAAACCATTGAATGTAAATTCGCCATTGTCCATAAGTCCATAAAAGCTGAGTCCTACGTTGCTACACTCGGTGTTAAGCGAGTAGCCCGTAGGGTAGAGGTCGGGCAGACCGAGGCAATGGGCGAACTCATGGCAGAACACTCCTGTGCCATCTATCAAATATCCCAATTCGGATTGTTTCTTTTCTGATCCGTAGAGCTCGTTGCTCACTCCATATCTGCCTAATCTCTTGCCGTCTTTGGTGACAGAGGAGGAAAAGGTGTCGCTATGAGGCCAGATATAGTTGGAACTGTTGCCTTGCACGTTCTCGCCATAGCCTGCGTATATAATATATATAAGGTCAACGAATCCGTCGCCGTCGCTGTCATAGTTTGAGAAGTCCACGTCGGCATCGGCTGCGCTACAAGCGTCTTGCAACAGAGTGTAGCTGTCGTCGTTTGCTCCGTAGGTCTTGTATGATTTGTTCATGGTGTAGGGACCGTAGATGTCGAACTGTGGAGTGAACTGCCCGAAACTCATGTCGGAGTAGTAGCGTCTGACGCTTCCGTAGTTTTCGTAGAGTTGCTGATGGGGATTTGTCTCCATGGAGTTGAGAAAATTCTCAAACTGTGCCTTTGGGTCAGAAATCTTGAACTTAAGGTCGCTAAACTCCACAAGCAACACTATGGTTTTGGGTGAGCCCTTGGACGGGAAATAGTTTGGGCTGGAGGAGGAACGTGTAGAGAGTCGGTTACGGGCAGCAGCGGTTAGCTGTTCGCCCTTTGAGAGCATTGCCTTGCGGTCTTGCCGGTTTGCGGCAAGAGTCTCGGTGAGGTCTCTGCTTTCGGGATTGTGGGCGAGTATTCCTGTAGAGATTAGCTTTCCGTCGTCGGCTTGTCCTGCCACGAAGAGGCTTGTTCCGTCCATTACGAGTATGGTGCCGTCGGTGGCTGTATAGAAGTGGAAATGCTCGTCGCCATGTGCCGTTGCCGTTATTGTTGTTCCGTCTATTTGGCTTATCACTGTCCGCCCCGGCCTTACCTTTGATGCGAAGCATAGGTGGGGGATTGCGAAAGTGAACAGTGTGAAGAGTAATATGTTTTTGTATTTCATATATTTAGGCGTTGTCGTTTCTTCCAAAAAAGTATTGTCCGCGCTTGCGGGTTGTCTTGCCGTAGTTGATGGCGTGGTTTGGACAGTGGTGGTAGCACGTTAGGCAGCTTGTGCAGCGGTTGTCGTGCAGCCATTGTGGATTTCCGCCGCTGATGTTGATGTCGCCAACGGGACACACCTTGGCGCAGAGTCCGCAACCTATGCAGGCATCGGCATCGACAGTGAATTTCTTGTCGGTAATCATCTTCTTGTTGAAATAGTTGCCTACGACATAGCTGAAGAACCAAGGTGTCGGACCTTTTACGATGTGGCTTACGCCGGCAGTGCGGTTTTTTATCAGTTTCTCGTAGATGAGGATGTCGGCGGCAGCTTTCTCACGTTTCTTCCTTTCGTTCTCAATGGTGTCGGTGTACATGAAAGGCAGTGCCACATAGCTTTCGGGCATGATGAGGCTAAAGCAAGCGTCGAGATGAAGGTTTTTGCGGTGAAGTTCCTTGGAGAAAATATCCATTGTTTTCCCTACACTGTCGCCGCAAGTGGTGAGAGCGTAGCAGAAATGGTTTCCATTGGTGGACAGCCTTAGACGTTTTAAGAATTGTCGGACAATGCCAGGCGGCTGCCAACCGTGTGTGGGGAAGCAGAACCCTATGCGCTCGTCGGCTTTGAGGGCGAAAGAGAGGTCGCTGTCTGATGCGTCGGCGAACATGGCGTTTGCTATGTCCACCAATGTGTCGTTGGTTGCTTTTGCAATGTGTGTTGCCGCCCAACGGGTGTTTCCTGTGCCTGAAAAATAGAAAATCATGGTCCAAAGGTAGTGTTTTTTTATTATAGGACAAAATAAATAAAGCCAAAAATGCTTTTTCTGCATGTTTTTTATTACCTTTGCTGCCAAAAAATAACAAAAGGATAAAGGAATGAGGTATTTCATCACTCTCAGCTACGATGGGACAGACTTCCACGGATGGCAGATTCAGCCTAATGGCAATTCCGTTCAGGAGGAACTGCAGAAGGCTCTTTCCACGCTCTTGAGGCAGCCTGTTGCCGTGGTGGGTGCAGGACGTACCGACGCTGGTGTGCATGCAAGGAAGATGGTGGCGCATTTCGATTGCCAGGAACCGATAGACTGCGCTCAGCTTGCCTACAGGCTCAACCGTATGGTGCCTCGGTCGATGTCGGTATATGACGTGAAGAGGGTGAGTGAGGAACTGCATGCCAGATTCTCAGCCACACGCCGTACCTACCACTACTATATCCACACGCGTAAGGACCCTTTTCTGCGCCACTACTCGTGTGAGATGCACTTTGACCTCGACTTCGAAAGGATGAACGAGGCTGCGAGGGCGCTTATGGAGTATTCTGACTTTGGAGCTTTCTGCAAGAGCCATTCTGACGTGAAGACAACGATTTGCAGGGTGATGGCAGCCCAATGGCACCAAACGTCACCTACGGAATGGTATTTCGAGATTAGTGCCGACCGCTTCTTGCGCAATATGGTGAGAGCCGTGGTGGGCACTCTTGTTGACGTAGGCCGTGGAAGGCTTAGTATTGATGAGTTCCGCAACGTGATAGAGGGAAGGAAACGTACGGCGGCAGGAGAGTCGATGCCTGCCAATGCCTTGTTTCTTGAGGATGTTGAATATGAGAAGTTAACGAGTTGACAAGTTGACGAGTTGACGAGTTGACAAGTTGACAAGTTGACGAGTTGACGAGTTG
>CALZDK010000089.1 GCA_945637645.1 uncultured Prevotella sp. | reverse complement strand
GGCTCATGTCGATAGGTCCAAACCAATTCACCACTGCATCCACGGCACTGCTCTCACCGGTGTATTGTCCGAGCTGTCCCTCGATATCCACCTTCACCTTTCCAAACTTGCGTGTCTTCACTCCATTGGTTGTTCCTGCCAAGGAAGAGAGATGACCGCCGGAGGAATATCCCGTAATGCCGATGAAAGAAGTGTCTAAACCATACTTTGAGGCATTGCCGCGCACATAGCGTATGGCAGCCTTCACGTCCTGTATCTGTGCCGGGAACTTGGCTTCGATGCTGGCGCGGTGGTTGATGCTCACCACGGCAAAGCCTGCGTCGAGCAGTTGTTGTCCGTAAGACTTAAAGGCGTCGCCCTTGGAGTTGTTGCTAAACCACGCACTGCCATATATGAGCACCACAACTTTGTGAGAGGGCTGCCCGTCGTCGGGAGTGTAGATGTCGAGTTTATGACCTGTAAGTCCGTCGCCAACATAGTCAACGTCCTTCCAACTGTTTGCCGTTGCGGCACCAGCCATAAGCAGTGCCACTGTAGCGGCTGCGATTCTGTGAATGTTTGTTTTCATCATTTTATTCGGTTCTAAATTAGTAAGTTTAGTATTTCGTGGCAAAAGTACACAAAAAAGGCGAGACAGCAACACAAAAGACCCGATAAAATTTCGGGAAAGAGGAATGAAAACTAATTTTGTAACAAATCCATTAATAAATGAAACGTTTTCGTTAAGCCAGTTGGCAATAATGAGTTTGCCTAATCATTGCCATGTTCCGAAAGTTAGGTAATATCCTTTATTGAAAATAAAATGCGTTAAAATATTGTGAGAAATTGCATTGTCTCGATTTTTATAAGTAATTTTGCGCAAGATATGAGGAATTTATACATATTTATAATGCTTTTGCTTGGCTATGTCGTGGCAATGGCACAGAATGTCGATACTACTGACGACGATGAAACGGTGGCACTCGACGACCCTTCGTTTGTGCCTACAGTAAAGGTATCGAAGGTGATTGACAAGGGTGATAGCATACCATATATGGAGATGAGCAACGTCTATGTCTATCCGAAGATAACTTTCGACAGCAAGCAGAAACAGAACGCCTATCTAAGACTTGTGCGCAACGTGAAGAAGGTGTTGCCCATTGCAAAGGAGGCAAACCAGATAATAGTCGAAACATACGAATATCTGGAGACTTTGCCGAACAAGAAAGCGCGCGACGAGCATCTTAAACTCGTGGAGAAAAGTATCGTCAGGGACTATAAGCCAAAGATGAAGAAACTGACATACTCGCAGGGGAAACTGCTGATAAAACTCGTTTACAGGGAGTGCGACTCCTCCACCTACGACATAGTGAAGGCTGTGCTTGGCCCTGTGAGGGCTGGCTTCTGGCAAGCCTTTGCCTGGTGTTTCGGGGCAAGCCTGAAAAAAGGATATGACCCCGAAGGCGTTGACCGCCTCACCGAGCGTGTAGTACTAATGGTCGAAGCCGGTCAGTTGTAGTATTCCACAACGACCGGCTTCTTACCTGTAACCAATTACTGTAACACTAATTTTCAATTATGAATGAACCGAATGTCATCACGACATTTACCTACGGATCGTTTTTTATATGTAGGATAGTCTGTTTTTCGAGTGCAAAGATACTACTAAAAAGCGAACAACCATACACTTTTATTCAAAAAAGAGCCGTAAACGTTTGCGTAATGGACAATCCTATTTCTCGCTGAACAACACCTGCACCATGGTTTGCCCAACTGCTTTCAGCGTGTTGGGATCGATATTCTCCATAGTGTCGTTCACGGTGTGCCATGTGGGTCCGAAAGAGCTTTGCGGACAGGAGTCATAGTGGGGAATAACGTCGATGGTCGGAATGTTGAGCTTCTCGTTCACAGGTATGTGGTCGTCGGTCACCATGCCTCCCTCACTGTTGGGAAACATTGACGAATAGCCAACGACGCGTGCGGCGTTCCACACCTTCTCCACTATCTCCGGTGCATAGTGCATCGACATTCCCTCACGGTAGAACTTTGCTCCAGAGCCTCCCACCATGTCGAGGAGCACTCCAAAGCGTGCCTTGTAGTCCTTGGCGTGTGGGTTGGCAGCCCAGTGTTGCGCCCCTAATGCCCAGGAGTCGCCTGTGTCGGAGGCGTCGCTCCATTGTGGCACTCCCCAATCCTCGGCGTCGAAACAAACGAAGTCGATGCCCACGCCAAGACTGTCTGTCTTTGACACAAGGCGTGCAAGCTCCAATATCACCGCCACGCCCGATGCTCCGTCGTTGGCAGCTACGACAGGTTTGCGCCAATTGGCACTGTCAGGGTCGTTGTCCGCCCAAGGGCGTGAGTCCCAGTGGGCGCATACGAGGATGCGTGGCAACGTGGCTTGTCCTCCTTTTGGGGTGTAGGAAGCTATAATGTTTGTAGCTTTTAGCTGTGTGCCGTCATAGCCTTTCAATATAGCATTTTGTTCCGTCACCTGAAGTCCAAACTGCCTGAATTTGGAGGCAATCCATTCTCCGCAACGATCGTGAGCCTCGCTATTCATAGTGCGTGGGCCGAAGTCGCACTGCGCCTTACAATAGGCGTAGGCACTGTCGGCGGAAAACTCAGGTCCCACTGCCACAGCCGTTTCCATACTGACATTAGTGGCTGTCTTTGAGTTGCCACAGGAGAAGAGAACGGCAGTGAGTAATAATATAATGAGGTGTCGCATATCTTTATAATTAAGAGTTAAAAATTAAGAGTTGATTTTGTTTTTTTAATTTTTAATTTCTTTCATTACCCTAACAAAGTTTCCTCCCATGATGCGCTGAATGTCGTCGGCACTGAAACGTCGGATGAGGAGAGACCTGGTAAAGTTCATAATCTCCGACGCATCGGCAATTCCTGGCACTCCGCCGTCGCCGTCGAAGTCAGTGCCTAAGCCTACATGGTCAATGCCCATTATGTCTATCGCGTGGTTGAGATGCTGCAAAGCGTCCTCTATGGAGGCCTTGCCCACGGTACGCAGGAAACCTGGATAGAGAGTTATCTGCGCCACGCCGCCTTTCCTCGCCAACTGTCTCATCTGGTCGTCAGTAAGGTTTCGTGGATGGTCGCAGAGCGAGCGTGCGCTGCTGTGGCTGCACACTATCGGTTTCGAACTTATGTCGAGGGCGTCGTAGAAACTCTTTTCTCCGGCATGGCTCATATCCACCATAATACCGAGACGATTCATCTCAGCTATCACCTTCTCACCAAACTGGCTTACGCCATTGTGCGTGGCACAACCTTTTGCACTGTCGCAGATGTCGTTGTCTCCGTTGTGGCAGAGCGTGATATACACTATGCCGCGTCGGGCAAAGTATTCTACGTTGGCAATGTCGCCTTCAAGGGCAAGGCCGTTCTCAATGCCTAACATTATCGACTTCCGTCCTTGGCGCTTGTTCGCAAAGAGTTCCGATGGCGTGCGTGCCAAGCTGATATAGCTTTGGTTGGAGGCTACTATTGCCTCTATCTTGTCGAAGATCATGTCTGCATAGCCCTTTGGCGTGGCATCCTTGAGTTCTGCTACGGAGGGATATGCCTTGCGTACTATCGACGTGAATGTTTCTCCCTGCTTGGGTTGTGGCAGGTATGCCACCATTATTGTCGCATCGAGCCTACCTTCCGTCATCTTGTGAAGGTCAACGAGTGCGGTTTTGTCGCGTCGGTCGAAGCGTATTCCCTGTGGGAAGAGCATCGGGGTGTCGCAATGGGTGTCGAGAGTCAGTATGCGGTGGTGAAGACGCTTCGTCTCGTCGTAGAGCGCCGCTTGCCCAACGAGCCAACGGAACAGGGGCTCACCCTCTTCCATGCACTCCGGATGCCACTGCACTCCTATTATAGGCTTGTGCTCGCTGCTTTCCATGGCTTCCACTATACCGTCTGCCGAACGTGCGGTGACACGAAACTTTTCGCCTGCCTCTGCCACCGCCTGATGATGGAAAGAGTTGACATAGAGGGTGTTGCTGCCATAGATAGAGTGCAACACCGACTGTGGTTCTATATCCACTGTGTGAGTCGCCTCGCTACGGTCGGCATCCTGACTGTGTTTGATAATGCCTTCGCGCAAGGTGATGTCTTGCTCCACACGTCCTCCGAGGGCCATTGCCAATGTCTGTATGCCACGGCAAATACCGAGAATAGGCATCTGTCGGTTGTAGGCGAGTCGGGTTACGAGCAGTTCCGGCAGGTCGCGCTCGCTGTTTATGGAGTGCAGTCTTGCTGATGGCTCTTCGCCGGAATAAAGTGGGTTGAAGTCGCTTCCGCCGCTGAGCAGCAGTGCGTCGATGTGGTTGAGTGTGTTGATGATGGTATCTGTGTCGGCCGAAGGAGGAATGACCAATGGCACTCCGCCTGCTTTCTCCACCGACTTGTAGTAGTAGCGGCTGAGGCGTTCCTCGCCGTCGGCATAGTTGGAGGTGATGCCGATTACCGGTCGCCTTGAGGCTTCCGGAAATCGGTCATACACATTGTCAAGTATTAGTTGCCAATTGAATTTGCTGTTCATGTTCAGTCGTCAACTTTCACGGTAATCTCTCTCTTTATGCTCTGTTCGAGTGAGATAAGAGTTTCTGTAGCTACCACTCCTGGTATGTCCTGCAGTTGTCCATTGAGCAAGTGCATGAGCTGCTCGTTGTCTCTTGCATAGAGTTTCACAAGCATGGTGTAAGGACCTGTTGTGAAGTGGCACTCTACGATTTCAGGAATGTGTTGTAGTCTTTCCACTACATTTTTGTACATGCTGCCTCGTTCGAGAGTGATACCGACATAGGTGCATGTGGAATAGCCTAATGACTTCGGGTTCACATCGAAGCCACTGCCCATGATGACATTTCCCTCGATGAGGTGCTGCACACGCTGATGAATGGCAGCTCTCGATACATTACATTCTGCAGCCACATCCTTGAATGGGATCCTGGCATTTTTCGACAGGATACTAAGTATCTTTTTGTCGAGATTGTCAATTTTTTCCATTTCTATATCTTTCGTTTTTTTGTTGATAGTTTAGCTAATAAGCGGTTTTCTTGCCGCTTGTTTCGCAAATTGTCAGCAAAAGTACGACATTTTATCGAAATGGTCAAGAAAAAACTGCAAAAAATTACAAAATGGCTATTTTTTCACTATTTCCACCAGTTCCACTGTGAAAATAAGAGCACTGAATGGCTTTATCTTTCCTGAATCGCGCTCGCCGTAGGCAAGGTCGTAGGGAATGTAAAGCTCCCACTTGCTGCCTACTGGCATCAGCGTGAGGGCTTCCGTCCAGCCTTTTATCACCTGGTTAGCCTTAAACTCCAATGGTTTGTCGCCATGTTTTGCCGAGGAGTCGAACACCGTTCCGTCAACGAGGCGTCCCTCGTAGTTCACTTTCACGCGGTCAGTGGCCTGTGGCTTCTCGCCCTTGCCCTCTACTATCACCTTATATTGCAATCCGCTTTCGGTGGTTGTCACGCCTTCTTTCTTGGAGTTCTCGGCAAGGAACTGTTCGCCTGCACGTCGGTTCTCGCCGTAGAGCTTTTCCGTCTTGGCTTCCTTCGCCTCGCTCATCAAGTCTTTGAAAAGCAGCGAGGCATCCTCTATATTATAATAGGTGGTATCGCCTTGCAGTGCATCTATGAATCCTCTGAAGGCAAGCTCTTCCACAAGTGAGTCGGGAGAGTCTTTCAGTTCGCGTGCCATTCCAGGCAGCATCTTCTCCTTCAGCTGTTTGGCTATCTCCATACCAGCCATGTATGCCTTGAACTGCGGGTCATCGGCAGACTCTATGGTCTTCTCCAAACCACTTATGAAATCAGCCATGTAGGCTGTGTCTATCTTCATGGAGTGCTGCAGGAACTCCACAAGTCCTTGTGTGAGGCTCATTCCTGCCACATAGCTTAGAGTGTCGCTTTGTGTGGTCATTGTCACCACGCTCTTCTCCTGCTTTTTCTGTGCCTTCTCCTTCTTCTTTGCCGCGAAGCCTTCAATCGAAAAAGCACTCGCCACGACTATGGCGAGTGCAATTATAATGGTTCTTATTTTCATAATACAATTACTTTTCTATACCAAGAAGCTCAATCTTGAAGATAAGCACTGAGAAAGGCTTGATGTCGCCCTGCTCACGCTCGCCGTAAGCCAGTTCCTGTGGGATATAAACCTCCCATGTAGAACCTACCGGCATGTGTACCATAGCGTCTGTCCATCCCTTGATAGTCTGGTTGCAGCGGAGCTTCAGAGGCTGGTTGCGCTTGTAAGAGCTGTCGAACACTTTGCCGTCGATAGTGCGGCCCTCGTAGTGGCATGAAACCATAGAAGTGTCTGAAGGAATGGCACCAGTACCTTCCTTAATCACCTTATACTGTACGCCGCTTGGCAGAGTCTTCACGCCTTCCTTCTTCTTGTTGGCAACCAGGAAGTCCTCGCCCTTCTTCTTGTTGTCGCCGTACTTTGTCTCCATTGTCTTTGCCTTTATCTGCTGCATCTTTGTCTGTGCTGTGATGCCAGCCTCCTCTAAGGTCATAAGGCCCTTCTTGCCTGTAACGCCGGAGATGAATCCTGCCATGAAGTTCTTCAGCGAGATGGTCTGTGTAGAGTCGTCGCCAAACACCTCGTGGTTGATGCCCATAACCATCTGGTTGCTGATCTGCTGACCAATCTGAATACCAGCATAGTAAGCTGCCTTCTTCTTGTCGTCGCCTGCGTTGGCACCCTCGTTGAGACCCTTGATGAATTCTCTCATGTAGGTGGTGTCAACACCCATTCGGCCTACGAGATATTCCTTCAGACCCTGTGTCTGTGCCATACCGATAGCGTAGCTCATTGTGTCCACGTCGCTCTTAAGGTTTGCCTTAGGAGTTGAATTGCCGCAAGAGGAAATCGTCATTGCGGCTACCGCCAAAGCGGCAAAGAATGTCAATTTTTTCATTTTTATTTTTTGTTTATTTAATGTCGTTATTTCCTTGTCAACTTGTCAACTCGTCAACTTGTCAACTACCAATTTACTTCACCTCTATCAGCTCCACGTCGAAAATGAGGGTTGAGAAAGGAGGAATGGTCTGTCCTGCACCGCTTTCGCCGTAGCCCAACATATATGGGATGAAGAAGCGATACTTTGCTCCCTCCTGCATCAGCTGCAAACCCTCAGTCCAACCTGCTATTACTTGCTGAAGGCCGAATGTTGCTGGCTCGCCGCGCTGTACGCTGCTGTCGAAGAGTGTTCCGTCTATAAGGAAACCCTCGTAGTGGCACTTCACGCTGTCGGTGGCTTTTGGCTTGCGGCCGTCGCCTTCCTTCAGCACCTGATACTGCAGGCCGCTGGAGGTGGTCTTCACACCTTCTTTCTTGGCGTTCTCGGCAAGATACTTCTCGCCTGCTTCCTTGGCAGCCTTTCCCTTCTCGGCCATTTCTGCCTGTATTTTCTGTTCCTGTTTTGCAAAATAGTCTTGCACGATGGTCTGTGCCTCATGGTTTGTCATCTTCAAGTCGTTGCCTGCGATGACGTCCTTGATGGCTTCTGCGAAGTCTTCGATACTAAGGTCGTTAGCACCCATTTGTGCCAGTTGGCGACCGATGCCCAAACCTAAAGCATAGCTCAATTTGTCCATTTTTCTTCTTTTTTTAATAATGTGTTACGTCTTAAAAACGTGCAAAGTTAACACTTTTCTTTGATTTTCTATTGCTATTTCGGGAAAAATTACTATTTTTGTGCATTCTTAAGACGAAATCTTGATTTACATACATAAAATTCATCGTAATATGAAGAAAATTGTGGTATTAACAGGTGCAGGAATGTCGGCAGAGAGCGGTCTTTCCACATTCAGGGATGCCGACGGATTGTGGGAGAAATATCCAGTGCAGCAGGTCGCTTCGCACGACGGATGGTTGGCAGACCCAGTGTTCGTAAACAATTTTTATAACATGCTGCGTGGCAAGATGCTCGACAAGAAACCATGCCGAGGACACGAGTTAGTGGCGGAGCTTGAGAAATCCTACGACGTGACAGTGGTGACGCAGAATGTGGACAACTTGCATGAGCAGGCTGGATCGTCAAAGGTGATACATTTGCACGGCGAGTTGATGAAGGCATGCTCAAGCATCGATCCCGACGACACACGCTATCACGTACAGCTCACTGCCGACCACTACGAGGTGGCTCCTGGCGAGAAGGCTGGCGACGGATCGCTTCTGCGTCCGTTCATCGTATTCTTTGGCGAGGCGGTGCCGATGATTTCCTTGGCTGCAGAGAAGGTTCAGGAAGCCGATATCCTCATCATCATCGGGACGTCGCTTGCCGTATATCCCGCTGCAGGACTCATTCGCTACACGCGCCCCAATATCCCTATCTATCTCATCGACCCCAAACCAGTTACGGCTTATGGCAACATAACCTACATTGCCAAAGGCGCATCGGCGGGAATGGAAGAAGTGTTTGAAAGATTGAAAAATTGAAAGATTGA
>CALZDK010000088.1 GCA_945637645.1 uncultured Prevotella sp. | reverse complement strand
CTGGGACTTCGGTGCACATCGTTCGGCTATCAAAGCGCGAGATTGTGGGTTCTTTGTCGGCATGACCCATGCATAATCACGTCTGTAGTGGCAAGACTATCGTCAGATGGAGAAGCGAACTGCAAAATTAGTCAGCATCAATATTAGTTGCGGATTTTAGGTTTATCTTGGCTAACGGTTCTTAAATGACCGCTTACCCCTTGCCGCAAAAGCCTCTATCATACAAGGGCAAAAGACTTGGTGAACTGGGGACTGGCTGCCGTTCACGACAGCGTTAGCCCGTGAACGGAGCCTGTCCCCTGTTCACCTCAGGGTAAGTGGCTCAAGCTGCAGGAAGTCGCCGAACTCGGTCGTCATATAGTGGCGGACTATCATGGTGTTCTCCGTACGCACACCAAACTTGCCTGCCAAATAGATGCCTGGCTCAACGGTCACGGTCATTCCGTCCTTGAAAGGCGCAGGCATGTATTCCATCCTAAACTGGTGAGGTCCCTCGTGAACGTTGAGGTAAGAGCCAACACCGTGGCCTGTCCCATGCAGATAGTTCAATCCCTCGCGCCACATTGTCTGTCGTGCCAGCATGTCGAGCTGTGTACCAGAGGCATTGGCAGGGAATTTCACCATCGAGAGGTCGATGTTCCCCTTCAGCACGAGGGTGTAGATATGGCGCTGATAGTCACTTACTGGACCAAGGGCTATCGTTCTCGTTATGTCGGTGGTTCCATCGAGATACTGCCCGCCGCTGTCGAGCAACAGCAGTCCCTCTGGCTTCAGCTCAATGTCCGTCTCGGGCGTTGCCTCGTAGTGTACTATGGCCCCGTGCTCTCCATATCCGGCAATAGTGTCGAACGAGATGCCACGGAACAGTGGCTGCTGACCTCTCAGGGCAGTGAGTTTCTCGTCTGCGGAGATTTCCGTCACTCCACCCTTCTCCACCGCGGGCTTCAACCAGCGCAGGAACTTCACCATTGCCACGCCGTCCTTCAGCATAGCACTGCGGTAGCCTTCTATCTCCACCTCGTTCTTCACGGCCTTCATTGCCGGCACAGGCGACTTGACAAGCACCTTTGGGCGCTCGCCGTATGCCTTATACAGTGTGTATGAGGTCTCCGTCGGGTCCATCAGCAGGTTATATCCGTCGTAAGCCCTCAAGCCTTTTGCCACATTCTCATAGTCGTCTATCTTCACGCCTATGGCGTTCAGGTAAGCCATGCTCTCATCGTCGAGCTTGCACTTATTGATATATAATGTGGTCGTCTTCTCGCCAATGAGCAGATAGGAGACGAACACAGGGTTGCAGTGAACGTCGGAGCCACGGAGGTTGAGCGTCCAAGCTATGTCGTCGAGGGCAGACACCAACATTCCCACGGCGTGGTGCAGCCTCAGTTCCTTCCTTATTCTCTCCAACTTCTTCTCCGCCGTCTCACCCGCAAACTTCAGTTGGTGGATCTCAACCTTGTTGTCAGGAATTTGCGGACGCTCCTTCCACACTGTCTGCAGAGGGTCGAAGTTTGTCCTTATGGTTATTCCGCCCTGTTTGCGCAGCTCGTCGGCAAGAGCCTCCACGGTGCTGACAGAGTTTACCATTCCGTCAACACCTACCACTGCCCCACTCTTTGCGGCAAGTTTCTGCCCAAGCCATTCGGCAATGGTTGGCGTGCCTTCAATCTTCAGTTTCATCAGCTTATAGCCCGTTCCCGCCAGCTGCTCCTCAGCGGCAATGAAATAGCGCGAGTCGGTCCACAGCGCAGCATCGTCCATCGTCACCACGGCAGTTCCCGCCAAGCCATTGAATCCGCTGACGAACTCGCGCCCCTTCCAGTGGTCGGGCACATATTCGCCATTGTGAGGGTCGGTACTTGGAAATACGAAGGCGTCGATTCCCTCAGCCCTCATCACTTCCCTCAGGGCTTGAAGCCTATCCTTAATAGTATTGTTCATAATACTCATTGTTTTCAGTTTCGTTATTTGCCACAAAAGTACCGTTTTTTTTCCGATTCACAAAACCATTTCCCAGGTTTAACACTCTTTAATCATCAAACTATTGGAAAAAACATTAAAGTAGGGACTTTACTTTAGGTCTTGAGAAGTTTGAAGAGTTTGTTGATTTTTTGTACTTCGTCATCCTTCGGTATGGTTTCGAGATGCCTTCGGGATGGTTACCTAACAATTGTAAACTTTTCATGATGCAAGGTTTGCCATTTCTCTCCCTCACTCAAAGCAAGCCGAGTTATTCTGAGTCGTCGGAAGCCAAAGTAACCCTTTCCCTCCTTACCCACCTAAACTCAACAACTAAACACTGGTGTTGTTGTTAAGTGATGATAAAAAAATTGGGCATCCATAAAGGATAGCCCAATCTTATTTTTCACTTGTATGGAACGACTACTGTCCAGATGTTCCAGTCGATGGATGTTGCAACCTCGTACCCTTTGTAGTAGCGGTTGGCACCATAGAAGCTGCCGTCGGAATATTTAAGGTCGTTGCCCCAAGGGTCATGGACTTCCAACCATGTGACCCCATTGACCACGCGGTAGCCCTTGATTAGCAGATAGTGACCCGAACCACCTTTGTAGTAGCGATTGGTGTGATATTCTTTGTTGAGAGCCGTCTGTTCGCTTATGTTTCCGTTGTTTAGGCATGATATGCAGAGGTTGCCTTGCTCGAGCAGGTCGCATATCGCCCTTATGTATCCGTCGTACGATGCACCGCTGAAGTTCCAGTAATAGACGTTTTCCACCCCATATCTCCATAGGCAGTTGTAGATGTCGCGCGGATACCACCATGTGCTTCCGTCGATTTCGCTGTAAACGGCAGTGTTGCGGGCATCCTCGACCGTTACTTTACAGTCGGGGTCGCGCCACTTGAGTGCCATGACGGCGCAAGTCGGTCCGCAATTGACATTTGAGTATTCGCCCGTGTGCTGCTGTTGAAGGTAGTATCCGTTGGGAGAGGTGCCGTTGTTCGACCACCAATAGGTGAGGAAGTTGCCCATTCCGTATTTTGCAGTGTAGTCGTTGTTGGTGACGATTACATGCCATCTTGTCTTTGCCGAGTAGTCGGCATTTGCCACGGTATAGAGCACCTCGTCGCTGAAGTCCATGGCGTTTGCTCCGCTTTGCTGGACGACGCGGTTGATGGAAGCCTGTGTGCCTTCCGATACTGTGAATATGGGCACAAGGTCTTTCCCGCTTGTGACCTCGTCAGGTAGCCTTACAGTCACTGTACGTGTTGCCACGTCAATGGTGGTGACGGCGTTTTCGTAACCCTTTATCTTGAAACTTGTGAAGTTGGTTTGTATGTCCTCCGTCATATCGTCGTTGTCTGAGCATGACGCGAAGCTGGCGAGAAGAGCCGCGAGACAGAGGTAATATAAATTCTTTTTCATTTTGTCCTGTAATTAAGTTGTTCTACGTCAGTCTTTTCCGTAACCCTCGTTTTGTTTCATGTCGGGGTTGAAGATGAACTCGTCGCGCGAGATGGGGAGCACGCATTTGCTGAAGTTCCAGTCGATGCTTTCCGGTACGTTGGCAAGGTGCTTGCCTCCTTGTCTTACTATTGTTTTCCCATTGCGTAGCATGTCGAAGTAGCGGTGTCCCTCGCCAACGAGTTCTCTTGCCCTTTCATCGAGCACACGGTCGAGGTTGAAGTCGGCATCGGCAACGTTGGCATTGGGATTGGCTCTGTTGACAATGTTGTTGAGATACTGTCGTGCGGCGTCACGGTATTGTCCTCCAGCCTTGAGTCCTGCCTCTGCGGCGATGAGATAGACTTCCGAGAGCCTTAGTACGGTGTAGTTGTTGTCGAAGGAAGGCACGTCGTAGTATTTTTCTCCTGGATATTTCAGCAGGAGGTTGTAGTACTGGTGGTCGCCTCCGTCCTGATAGGTTGCGATGAGCTTGTTCCTGACATCGCCTGGGTCGTTTTTCAGTTCTTGTGCGAAGTCGTCAGTAAGCACTACAGCAGCGTAGCCCCACCAGTGGAGCAGATAGGATAGTCCGTCGCGTCCAGGATTGGAAGTGGGCGTGTTGGCAATCTGGAAAAGGGCTTCCGTGCCGAACTTGTTGTCGTGGGCGAACATATTCACGTAATTCGCGTTGGAGGCGAGGGAGTATATGCCCGTGGAGTTGATGTCGCGGATGAGTTGGTCTGCGGTCTCGAAGGCTTCCTGGTTGCGCTCGCAGTAGAGATATGTCCTTGCAAGCAGTGCTCTTGCCGCGAAGGAGTTGATATGTCCGTCGTTGCGTGTCTTCGATAGGAGTGGTATGGCTTCCTTCAGGCGTTTGATGATGAAGTCGTAACACTCTGCCACGGTGTTTCTATCAACCACCGTTCCGTAGCCTATGGCATGGTCGAGCAGCGGCACTCCTGGCGAAGCACCATTGTCCTTGGCGAAGGGATAGCCATATACCCTTGTCAGGTCGAAATAGCAGAGAGCTATGGCAGCGAGGGCTTCACCTTTGTAGTTGTCGAGGTTTTCTCCCTTTGCTATGACCTTCCCGTTGTCGATGGCGTCGATGATGTTGTAGGCGTTTCTTATTATGTAGTATGGCCGTCCCCACAGTCCGCCGCTATTGGGCACTGCAGCCGAGTGCTCGAAATAATAGTAGGTGTATGACTGTCGTCCGCTCGACCACCATGTGGGCTGCATGTCGTCGCCCTTTACGTCGCCGTATAGGAACATGGCTGAGTTGTAATAGTATGTGGAAGCCATGAGTGCATATAGTCCGTTGACGGCGTTTTTCACGTCGGCAGGTTGCGTGATGGCCTCGTCGGTTGTAATCTCGTCAGAGGGTTCCCTGTCGAGGAAGTCGTTTCCGCATGATGCAAGGAAGATGCAGGAAATGAGTGCGATATATTTTGTTCTTTTCATAATTGTCATTGTTTTGTTAGAATCCTATTTCCAATCCGAAGGAATATGTTTTTAATGGAGGGATGTTGAATGCGACAGTACCCATGAGTTCTGGGTCGTACTGGTCGTAGCTTGCCAGTGTGAGGAGGTTGGTGGCGGAGAAGAACAGCCGTGCGCTTGACAGACCAATATTCTTTGCCCACTTTGCTGGGGCGTTGACTCCTAATATAAGGTTCTTTAGGCGCAGGTGGTCGGTGCTATGGATGCCTCTTGACGAGTGCCACCATCCACCGAAGGTCTGTCCGTTGACGTAGCGTGGCACGTCGGTGATGTCGCCTGGATTGCGCCAGCGTCTTCGCAACTCGGTGCTCTTGGGTGTAGTCGATGAGTAGCCGTCGTCTTGCAATGCCCACATGCCGGCATCGTAGGAATGTCCGCCGAGCGAATATGTGAAGTTGAAGCTCAAGTCAACGAGTTTGTAGCTAAGTGTGTTGGAGAGGCTTCCGCTGAGTGTCGGGTAAATGTTCTCAAGTGGCACTGAGACTGCCTCGTTGGGGTCGTTGACGATTTCGCGCGACCTTACTCCGTCAACATCCTTGTTGCTGTAGTACTGCGGGAGACCTGTCTGCGGATCAACTCCAGCGTATTCGCGCAGGCAAATTGTTCCGAGGGAATAGCCTTCCTTTACAATGTAGTAATTGTCGGAATAGTATTGAGGTACATCGGAGAGCTTCAGCACCTTGTTCTTGTTGTGTGACATGATAAACGTGGTGGTCCAGGAGAAGTCGTTGGTGTTGATATTGTTCGAGCGAATCTCAAGTTCGAAACCGGTGTTTCTCATCTTGCCGACATTGTCGGTAATGGAGCCGAAACCTGTTATCGGGTCAACCATCTTGCTCATCAGCAGGTCGCGAGTGGTGCGTGTGTACCAGTCGAAGGTCACGTAGATGCGGTTGAAGAGGAAGAGGTCGAGACCGACGTTGAACGAGTAGTTCTTCTCCCAGCTGAGCTTGCTGTTGCTCAGTGAGCTTTCCACCATTGCCGGACTGTCGTTGTAGGAGTAGGTGATGTCGTAGAGTCCGTAGTAGGAGAAGAGCGACGAGGGTATGTTGCCGTTGACGCCGTAGCTCATCCTGAGCTTTGCGTCGGTGATCCATGACTCTGCTTTCTTCAGCATCTTTTCCTGCGAGAAACGCCATGACCCTGATACTGCCCAGAAATTGTCCCAGCGGTTGTCGGGGTGAAGGCGTGAGCTTCCGTCGCGACGGAAGCTGAACGAGAAGTAGTAACGGTTGTCGTAGTCGTAGTTTCCGCGAATCACATATGACAGCATTGAGTCGCCGCTGTCATAGTTCTCGATGTCAACAGGCTGGCTTGCGGTGTTGAGGACGGGCTTTTTGTTTGAGGCATAGTCCTTGGCCTCGCCGAAGATGAATGTCTTGTCCCACTTGTGTATCTCGTAGGCGGCAAGGAGGTCGATGGAGTGCAATCCGAGTTTTTTAGCGTAGTTGAGCCGGGTGTTGCTGTTGTATGTGAAGTTCTCGGTGTTGTATATGTCGCCTTGTCCGTTAGGGCTTTTGCCGTCGGAGCTGTCGGGCGAGAAGTATCTGAACTCGTTGGTGTTGGTATAGTCAATGTTGAAAATAGTGGAGAGTCTAAGTCCCTTGAAGAAGGTGTAACCTGCTTCCCCCGACATAAAAGCCCTTGCCACACGGCTCTTGTGGCTATTGATTTCATTCTCGTAAACGAGGTTCATGTTGTTAAGTGTCTGTATGTCGGTGTTATACGAACCGTCTTCGTTGTATATTGGTATTGAAGGGTTGAGGTAGGCTTTCAGGGCATACATGGGATTGCTGTAGTAGGAGGCTCCCGGTAGCGGCTTTTCTTTCGTGAGCGAGAAGATGGCGTTCATAGCGAGGTCGAACTTCTTGTAGTTGTTGTTGAAGTTCATGTGACCGCTGTAGCGCTCGAATCCCGAGTTGCGCGCCACGTTTTCCTGATTGGTGTAGTTCACAGAGCCGGCAAATCTTGTGTTGTCGTTGCCGCCCATGACCGAGAAGTCGTAGTTTTGCTGCAGTGCTTTCCTGAAAAGGGCACTTTCCCAGTCGGCATATCCGTTGGCTGGAATCTTTGCATATCGGTCAATCATCTCCTCGGCGTGTTCCTCAGCCCATTCAACAGTCTCGCCAGCATCGATGTTGGCGTTGGTCAGACCCTCTAGGATTAGGTTTCGGCGCTCGTCGCCACCCATTGTTGGGCGGAACTGAGAGGCAAAGTCGGAGATACCGAAGCTCGCCTTGAGGTTATAGGAGGTTTTTCCTGCCTTTCCCTTCCTTGTCGTTATGAGGATCACTCCGTTGGCTCCCCTTGCCCCATAGAGCGATGCGGAAGCTGCGTCTTTCAGCACGGTGATGTTCTCGATGTCACCAGGATTAAGGGTGTTGAGTATGCCAAGTCCGCTGGTGTTCATAGAGTTTGACGACATGTTGCCAGACATCACCGGCACTCCGTCGAGCACATAAAGCGGCTCATTGGATGCCGACAGCGAGCCGATGCCTCTCACCGTTATGTAGGATGCTGCACCAGGCGTTCCGCTGTTGGTGCTGATGGAAATACCAGAAAGGTTTCCCTCCATCATCTGCGACACCGTGACGACGGGCAGTTCTTTCTGCTTCTCGGCGTTCATGGTTGAGGCGGAGCCTGTGTATGATGATTTCTTGATGTTGCCGTAACCTGTCACCACAACTTCCTCAAGAGTCTGGTCGTCCTCCTTCATCGTTATTACGACGTTGTCAACATCCTTGCGGCATGTGGTGTAATAAACAGCGTCTTTCATGCCAAGGAAGGAGAATCCGAGCGACACGCCTTTACCCTTATCAAGTTCAACGGCGAAGCGTCCGTTGGAGTCACTGATCGTAGTCATGTTTTTCTTTCCAGGCACTTTCACGGTCACACCAGGTATTGGCTCGCCCTTTTCGTCGGCAACGACACCTTCCACCATGACCGTGTTGGAAGAGTGTGTGGCTTTTGCCTTTGCCTTAACCACTATGGTATTCCCACGTCGCTCGTAACTGACAGGAAGCCCCTGGAGCACCTGCAAAAGTGCCTCATCGATAGTTTTGGCATTGATTTTTGCGTTTACTTTCATCTCGCTCAAGTCAGCATAAGTGAACGCAATATGTGTTGAAAACTGTTTTTCCAACTGCTTTAGCACATTTGGAAGCGACTCGTTGCTGATTACCCTCTCATAAAGTTTGCCCTGCTGTTGAGCAAAGACCGCCGCATTGCCTGTCAGTGACGGCGGCAGCAGTAAAAGAGTGGCCAAAATAATGACTTTCTTTATTCCCATCTTACTCTTGTTTTAAGTTGTTAAATGTCCTGCTTCTATAGAAATTATTTTGTGTTTATGCCTTATCAACGTAAAACCCAGCAAAGAGGGCACCCTAAATACCTGTTTTTTTGTTGTACGCCCAATATGAGATTACGGGAAACGAAAATCGAGCAGGAGGTAAACGCCATTGATTAGCGTTTACATCCTACTCGATTATTTATGCAAATAATATGGTTTGACAATATTAGTGATGATAAAAAAATAACTTGGTACGCTTTGGAATTTTTATCTCTTATGGTAA
>CALZDK010000087.1 GCA_945637645.1 uncultured Prevotella sp. | reverse complement strand
TTACAACTTCTGCTTTACCTCAATCTCCGTGAAGGTCTCGATGATGTCGCCTTGGAGTATGTCGTTGAAGTTGACAAGCGAGATACCGCACTCGAAGTTTGAGGCAACTTCCTTCACGTCGTCCTTGTAACGTTTCAGGGCGTTTATCTCACCCGTATGGACAACGATACCGTCGCGCACGAGTCGTGCCTTGTCGGTGCGGTGTACCTTTCCTTCGGTAACGAAAGCGCCAGCCACTGTGCCGACCTTGGAGATGCGATACACCTCGCGTACTTCCACCTGTCCTGTGACAACCTCCTTCTTCACCTTGTCGAGCATACCCTCCATGGCGTCGTGGATATCGTCTATGGCATCATAGATGACCGAGTAGGTGTTGATTTCAACTCCCTCCTTGTCAGCGAGCTTGCGTGCCGGCGACGAAGGACGCACCTGGAATGCCACGATGATGGAGTTTGACGCCGCTGCGAGCTGCACGTCGTTCTCCGAAATCTGGCCGACAGCCTTGTGTATGACGTTGACCTGTATCTTCTCTGTTGACATCTTGATGAACGAGTCGCTGAGAGCCTCGATACTTCCGTCGGTGTCGCCCTTGACAATGAGGTTGAGTTCCTTGAACGATCCGAGTGCGATGCGGTGGCTGATGTCGTCGAGAGTGATTCGCGTCTGTGTACGCAAACCTTGCTCGCGCTGCAACTGCTCGCGCTTGTTGGCAATTTCCTTTGCCTCCTGCTCAGTGTCCATAACGTGGAACGAGTCGCCTGCCGTCGGTGCGCCATTAAGACCGAGTATAATTGCCGGCTCCGCCGGGCTTGCCTTCTCTATGCGCTGGTTACGCTCGTTGAACATCGCCTTTATGCGTCCATGGCTTGTTCCGGCTATCACTATGTCGCCCACCTTCAGTGTTCCGTTCGACACGAGCACCGTAGAAACGTAGCCACGGCCCTTGTCGAGCGACGACTCTATGATGGAACCTGTCGCCTTGCGGTTCGGATTAGCCTTCAGATCGAGCATCTCCGCCTCAAGGAGCACCTTCTCAAGCAGTTCCTGCACTCCGAGACCCTTCTTTGCCGATATTTCCTGACACTGGTACTTTCCTCCCCATTCCTCCACGAGGAGGTTCATGTTTGCCAAGTCCTCACGTATCTTGTCGGCATTTGCTCCCGGTTTGTCAATCTTGTTTATGGCAAATACCATCGGCACGTTGGCTGCCTGTGCGTGGGCTATTGCCTCACGCGTGGTAGGCATCACGCTGTCGTCGGCGGCGATGATGATGATTGCGATGTCCGTAACCTGTGCTCCACGGGCACGCATGGCTGTGAACGCCTCGTGACCTGGGGTGTCGAGGAATGTTATCTTACGTCCGTCGCCGAGTGTAACGTTGTATGCACCGATGTGCTGTGTGATACCGCCTGCCTCTCCGGCAATGACATTTGAGTTGCGTATGTGGTCGAGCAGCGAGGTCTTACCGTGGTCAACGTGTCCCATCACCGTTACGATTGGGGCTCGTGGGATGAGGTCGTTCTCGTCGTCCTCCTCCTCGCTGACAGCCTCGCTCACCTCTGCGCTCACATATTCCGTATTGAATCCGAACTCCTCAGCCACGAGGTTGATGGTTTCAGCGTCGAGTCGCTGGTTGATTGACACCATGATGCCTACGCTCATGCAAGTGCCTATGACCTTGTTCACTGGCACGTTCATCATCGTGGCAAGCTCGCTGACGGTCACAAACTCCGTCAGTTTCAGTGTCTTGCTCTCTGCCTGCTCCTCGCGCATCTCCTCGTTGAGCCTCTCCTGCACTGCCTCACGTTTCTCGCGGCGATACTTGGCGCCCTTCTTGTTCTGGTTCTTGTTTGTCAGACGTGCAAGAGTCTCCTTCACCTGGCGTGCAACGTCCTCCTCGTTCACCTCAAGCGGTTTCTGCGGACGGTTTTTCTGTTTGTTGCGGTTCTTTCCGCCTCCCTGCTGGTTGTTGTTTCCTCCCTGCTGGTTGTTGGTGCCGTTGTTACCGTTTCCTCCCTTGTTCTTTTTCTTCTTTCCGCCGTTTCCGCCTTGTTGGCTTGCAGCCTCAATATCCACTCGCTCGTTGTTGATGCGCACTCGTTTTTTCTTCTCGCCATTGTGCATGGCTTTTTCCTCACGCTCACGCTTTCTTTCCTCCTTCGATTTCTTCTTGGGCCTTGTGCTCTGATTGAGTGCGTCAAGGTCTATCTTTCCCAATACATTAACCTTCGGAGCCAGTTTTTTCTCACTCTTCAGCGTGAAGATTTTGTTTTCGGCGCTGCGTTCTTCCTGAGCCGTTTTCGGCTGTTTGTTCTCTTGACCAACCTGCTGGGTCTTACCGTTCTGCTGTCGGTTACGGTTCGCGTTGTTGTCCACGTTGTTGTTGTTTTGACCGGCATGGGTGTCTTTCTGCTCGTTGCGTTTTTCTTCCCTCGCCCTGTCCTGTTTGTTTTCCTTTTTCTCATTGTCAGCCGCCACATTCATTGGCGCAGCCTGCTGCTGTGCCTTCTCGGCTCTGGCACCGTTGTTGTCCTCTGCCACAGGTTGAGTTGGTTTTGCCGTCTCCTGCAGCTTGGTCTCCGCTGTTGCCACTTTTTTCTCCTCCTTGAGGCTCTCGGCAGCAACCTCATTGGTGGACTTGGTTTCTGAAGCATCAGATGAAGGTTTTGCGGGTTTGCCGACACTGCCAAGGTCAATCTTTCCCAGTGGAGTGTATTTCTGCACTTTCGTCACGAGGTCCTCTGCCTTTGGCGATTTCTTCTCTGTCTTCTTCTCCTTGCCCTTCTTTGCCAGCTTCTCAGCTTCGTTCTTAATGTCCTTGTCGCCCTTGAACTGGCGCACGAGGGCATTATACTGATCGTCCGAAATCTTGGTGGAGAGATTGGCGTCGTCCTTTATCTCACCAAGGCTTTTCTTGTTTTTCAGGAAGTCAACTGCCGTTTGAAATCCTATATTCAATTCTGTTAATACTTTGTTTAATCTGATGCCCACTTCTGAAAAAATTAAGAATTAAAAAATTAGAATTAAAAATTAAATATTGGGGCCTCACACCCTTACTGCTCAAACTCGGTCTTGAGAACTTGGAGCACCTGGTCAACGGTCTCCTCCTCAAGGTCGGCCTTCTCAATGAGCATTTCGCGTGGGGCGTTGATGACTGCCTTCGCTGTGTCAAGGCCTATTGCCTTTATGGAGTCAATCACCCACTGGTCAATCTCGTCGGAGAACTCGTCGAGGTAGATGTCCTCGTCTGCCTCCTCCTCACTTACCACACGGAACACGTCGATGGTGTATTCCGTCAGCATACTGGCGAGTTTGATGTTCATACCGCTGCGGCCAATGGCAAGCGACACCTGGTCGGGCTGCAGATACACCTCTGCCTTGCGGTTCTCCTGGTCGATGGTGATGCTCGACACGTTGGCTGGAGCAAGGGCGCGCTGGATGAACAGCTGTATGTTGCTTGAATAGTTTATCACGTCGATGTTCTCGTTGCAAAGCTCACGCACAATGCCGGCAACGCGGCTTCCTTTCACGCCCACGCAGGCTCCTACGGGGTCGATGCGCTCGTCGTAGCTCTCCACGGCAACCTTTGCCCTGTCTCCCGGCATTCGGGCGACGCGGCGTATTGTAATCAGTCCGTCGCTCACCTCTGGCACCTCTGCCTCAAGCAGACGCTCAAGGAACACTGGCGACGTGCGGCTGAGAATGATGCGCGGGTTGTTGTTCTCGTTGTCAACACGCAACACCACCGCCTTCACTGTCTCTCCCTTGTGGTAGGTGTCGCGGCTTATCTGCTCGCTCTTGGGCAGATGAAGCTCGTTGCCCTCGTCGTCGATAAGCAGCACCTCGCGTTTCCACATCTGATATACCTCGGCGCTGACCACCGTTCCCACCTTGTCCTTATACTTATTGTAGAGCGAGTCGTGCTCAAGTTCCAGAATCTTCGAAGCCAATGTCTGGCGGAGGTTAAGAATGGCACGTCTGCCAAACTTGCTGAAGTTCACCTCCTCGCTCACCTCCTCACCAATCTCGTAGTCAGGTTCTATCTTCTGGGCGTCGCTCAACGAGATTTCCTTGTTCTCGTCCTTCACCTCGCCGTCGGCAACCACGATGCGGTTGCGGTGGATTTCAAAGTCTCCCTTGTCGGGATTGACAATGACATCGAAGTTGGCGTCGCTGCCGAAAATCTTCGCAATGACGTTGCGGAAACTCTCCTCGAGCACGCTCACGAGAGTAGTGCGGTCGATGTTTTTCGTCTCTTTGAATTCCTGGAAGGTCTCAATCATGCTTGGACCCTTCTCTTCTTTCTTTGCTGCCATAGCTAATTACTTGAAACTTAATAAGTATTTTGTATATTTTATATTATTCATGTTGAAAGTCCTGTCCACCTCCACCATCACCGGGCGCTTCTTGCCCTCCAGTTTCCGCTTCTCCATGGAGGTCACCACGAAGTCGTCGCCGTCAACAGACTTCAGCACTCCCTGCACCTTGTTGCCCTCGGCTGTCATCACCTCCACGTCCTTTCCTATGTGGTTGGCATATTGCTGCGACACCTTGAAAGGCTGTCCTATTCCGGCGGAGCCCACCTCAAGCTCATAGTCGCCAAGTTCCTCGCCAAGCTTCTCCTGCAGGAAACGGCTCAGTTCGGCACAGTCCTCAATCCATACGCCATCGGCATGGTCAATCTCCACAACTATACGGTCGTCGGGAGTAAACATCACATCGACAAGAAAATAGTCGTTGTTTGCCAACCACTCTTCCACTAAAGTCTTAACTAAAGTCTTCTCTATCATATCTTTTTATTCTTATATTGGCCCACGGGCCTAAAAAAACAAGAATGAGGAGCTTTCGGAGAAGCTCCCCATTCCACTGAACGGTGCAAAGGTACGAATAAAATTCAAGAAAAAGAAGCTATGGAGAATATTTAACCGTGAAGTTAAGATTATTTAACATTAAGTATCTTCTCATACTCCCCCGCGTTTTCCAACAGCCTCACTGCCTCCTTCAGTTGCTTGTCGTACATCAGCGAGTTCTCAATGCCTCCTGCCTGATAGTAATAGGCAGTAGCAATGTCGCGTTCAAGCATCTCTTTTAGGGTTTCCTTCTCTTTCTCTATGTCGCGCGCCACGTCGTGTTTCAGCTTTTCCCTCAGTGCGGCAAACTCCTCCTTAGCGTCGTCGAAGTAACCCTCAAAGCGTGCGAGCTTCTCCAGTTCGCCCAATGCCTTGTCGCTCTCAGGGTCGTAGTTAAACCCGCTGGCAACCACCCGCTGCTTGAAGTCGGCGAAATCCTCGTCGCTAAGGCGGAACTCCCGCGCCGGGGCAATCTTCTCGTGCTTCGCCACATACTCTGCCACATAGTCGAACATCACCTCCATGGAGTCAATCCTGTCTATATACACCGCAATGTTCGGCAGTGTGTCCGGAGCCACTTCCACGTCGGGTTTTATGCCTCCTCCGTCTCTCACCTCACGGCCATTTCTCGTGTGGAACACCCTTGTAAGACTGTCGGGAATTGTCTCCCTGTAGCCACCGCCGCCGTGTTTGTAGTTCACCGCCTGCACACACCTTCCGCTCGGAATATAGTATTTTCCCGTGGTCAGTTTCAGGCTTCCGTTGTAAGGCACGTCGATAGTTGCCTGCACAAGTCCCTTCCCGTACGTGCGCGTACCTAATATTATTGCCCTGTCGAGGTCTTGCAGCGATCCGCATGTTATCTCGCTCGAGCTTGCCGTCATTCCGCCCACCATCACCACTATCGGCATCAGTGTATCCACAGGCTCCAGTCGCGTAACGTAGTCGTGGTTTGCCTGCGCCAGCTTTCCCTTTTGGCTTATTATCGTCATACCCTTGGGCAACCACATATTCACTATATCCACCGACTCCTGCACTGCTCCTCCGCCGTTGCCTCTCAAGTCGAGGATAAGTTTCTTAGCTCCCTTGTTTCTTAGTTCTATGAAGCAGTTTCTCATGGTTCTCGCACACCCCTCGGTATAAGACCTGAAGTTAATGTAAGCTATGTCGTCCTTCAGCATCCCGTAGTAAGGAATGTCAGCCTCCTTTATGTTCTGTCGGGTCATCTTCATCTTCAGCACCTTGCCCGTCGATGGTCTCCTCACCTTAAGCAGGAACGAAGTGCCGGCATCGCCCTTCAGGTGGTCGCTCACATATTTCGTGTCCTTTCCTGTCATGTCCTCTCCGTCGATGCTCAGTATCACGTCTCCCTTCTTGAGTCCTGCCTCCGCTGCTGGCATTCCCTCGTATGGCTCGTCAATCACCGTCGTCTTCAGTCGCTGGTGCCACCTTATTATAGATCCTATGCCCGCATATTTTCCCGTCAGCATCATCTTCAGCTCCTTCGATTTCTCCTCAGGATAATACTCCGTGTAGGGGTCAAGGCTGCGCAACATTGCCGTTATGCCGTTGCCTATCACCTCCTGCGGGTTCAGCGTATCGACATACATCAGGTCGAGACCTTTATATATATTGTTGAATATATCCAGGTTTTTGCCCACCTCGAAGTTGTGGTTTTTCGGTTGCTGAGCGCTCATCTGACCGAAAAAGGCCATAATGAGCATTACAAATGCGACATTTTTCTTCATCTTTTCTTTTCTGCTTATTAGTGCTAAAACTTTTGCAAAGATAGTGCTTTTACCCCTAAAAACGCCATGTTTTGCCATAAAAATAAAAAAAATCGCCCTTTTTCTTCATTTTTTTTCCAAAAAGTTTGGTGGATTAAAAAAATCGTCGTACCTTTGCATCGCAATTCAGAAATGAGGCGCAAAACACTGCTTCAGTAGCTCAGTTGGTTAGAGCACATGACTGTTAATCATGGGGTCGTTGGTTCAAGCCCATCCTGAAGCGCAAAAAGACCAGAGTTCCGCTCTGGTCTTTTTTGTTTTCTGTCTGAACTTACGAATAGAATCTCGTAAACGCCTTTACACAGTATTCGTGGTCGGCAACACTGCCTGTCTCCCTACAACTGTGCATGGCGAGAATGGCATTGCCCATATCCACGCCTCGCAGTGGGAGGGACGAGGCAAGGATGTTGCCAAGAGTGCTGCCGCCAGCCACGTCGCTGTGGTTTACAAAACGTTGGCATGGGACATTTGCCTCACGGCATATCTCGGCAAACACTGCCGCCGAAATGGCATCGCTCGCATACTTTTGGGAGGCATTGAACTTAATGACGGGACCGCCGCCAAGAACAGGATGGTTCGTAGGGTCGTATTTCTCACTGTAGTTTGGATGCCAAGCGTGGGCATTGTCTGCCGAAACCATAAAGGCACGCTCTACTGCCTGATGGAACGACTCAGCCGTGCCGCCTTGCGACAAACAGATGCGCTGCAGCATAGATGCAAGGAAAGGACTGCCGGCACCCTGTTTTGTCTGCGAACCCGTTTCCTCGTTGTCGAAGATGGCAAGAACTTTCGTTGTCTCACATCCCGTTGCCGACAACAGTGCCTCAAGTCCTGCATAGCACATTGACAAGTCGTCCAACCTGCCCGACGACAACAGTTCGTTGTGCACGCCAAAGGTGCAGGCAGGAGTGGTGTCGGCAAGATACAGGTCGAAGTCGAGTATCTCTTCCTGGCTGATGTTCAGTTCGTCGCATATAACGTTCATAAGCATGTTGCCTCTCTCCATCTCGTTTGTCACCATTCCCAATATAGGCAACATGTCTTTTTGCTTGCTCAGTTTCACACCGTCGTTCACTTGTCGGTTGAAATGTATGGCAAGATTGCTGATTTGCAGCAGCGGACGCTTTATGTGCAGCAGCAATGTCTTGGGGTTAAGAGCGTCGTCGCCTCTCACAATCACCCTTCCTGCTATTGTCAAAGGGCGGTCGAACCAGGTTGACATAATCGGTCCGCCATAAACCTCGGTGTTCAGTTTCACTATCCCTCCCTCGCAAGTCATTTCCGCATTAGGCTTAATGCGGAAAGTAGGAGAGTCGCAGTGGGCGCAAATCATTCTGAACCCTGCATCCGCCATTGGTTTTTTTCCTATATGGAAGGCATAAACGGACGAATCGTTCTTTGTGACATAAAGTTTGTCGCCTTCCCTTATTGTTCCCAAGGGCTCTTTCGGGTCAACACGGCGGAACCCGGCCTTCTCCAGTTCTTCGGCGATGTTCTTCACCGCAAGGAAGTTGACAGGTGAAGCATCAAGGAAATTCATTAGTCGTTTGATCATAATATTTTCACGTGAGTTTAACAATTACTGCAAATTTACAATTAAAAACCTTATGAGCAAACTTTCATTCCGCATTTTTCATACCTTTATAACTCTTTAACTTACCATAATCGGGAAACATCCAGAAGGTCGTAAGGAAAGATGCCATTGTTCACTCTTTCGGGTCGATGAACCTGACCCTTAGATTCTCCATTATGCCCTGTCAGATTGGGTTTTCCCCTCCTCCCTCCCTCGCGCGCCGTCGGCGCGCGGAGGGAAGGGAGGGAAGGGAGGGAAGGGAGGGAAGGGAGG
>CALZDK010000086.1 GCA_945637645.1 uncultured Prevotella sp. | reverse complement strand
GTCGTTCCGACATTGGGCGGACACATGGGTCCGCCCCTACAATCGGGAGGTTACGACACTTCCAAAACTTAAATTCATTACTTGAACTACTACGGTTTACACATTGCCTCGCAAACCCTGTTCTGGAACGAACGGCCGTTGCTGTCGTGCATCACGCCCTGGTTTATTATTGAGAAAGCCAGGACATGACCGTTTGGGGCAGTGCAGTAGCCAGCGAGCGAGGTGATGCAAGTGAGAGTGCCTGTCTTTGCATGTACGTTGCCCGAAGCGAATCCACCTCGCATGCGTCGCTTCAACGTGCCATCCTCTCCCGCTATAGGCAACGAGGGATAGAGGTGAATATATATGTCGGCGTTGCGGTAGGCATAGCGCAGGAGTGCCACCTCAAGCTCTGGTGTAACATAGTTGTAGAGCGAGAGCCCGCTGCCGTCGGCTATCTTGTAGTTGGAGGGGTTAAGCCCCACTCTCTCTATCAGTCGCGCAATCTCCCTTCGGGCGTGCTTTGCCTTTGCGGGACGCTCGCCCGACGATGCAGCCAACTGGTAGAACATCGACTCGGCATAGAGATTGTCGCTATCCTTCATCATGCGCATCAGTATCTGGTCGATGGAGTGGAATCGGGTGCAGACTATGAACGCCCCGTTGGGCAGTGGCGCTTCGCCCGTTGATGCTTCCACAACTATTGCGCTCTCGCGCAGTTCCTGGAGAAATCTGCTCAGGAAGAGGTCTTTTCTCGAAACCAACAGTGGTGAGAGCACGGGATTGTCGTCGTCCCAGCACCATCCTTCTCCCAGCGTGTCGCTGTCCTTCATGGTGCGGTCGGCGAGAATCCTTCCCCTGATGGTATCCACTCCCATGCTCTTTATTCCATCCACAAAGGCTTTGAGGTCGTCGGCGTTGAAACGTGGGTCGAAACCTCCCACACAATATACATCGCCTGTGAGAGTGCCGTTGTCCACTTTTCCTGTGTAGTAGAGAGAGGTGCGGAACTGGTAAGAACCACCAAGTTTATCGATGGTGGCTATGGCGGTGATGAGTTTCATTGTGGAGGCAGGGCGAAGCAACTGGCGATGTCCGCGTGTGTAGAGTGTGCTGTCTGCCGTGAGGTCATAGACCATGAGTCCGAGCTGCGAGGTCTCAAACATCGGATGCTCCAAGAGTTTGTCGATCCGGTGTCTCAACACCTCCGCACTGAAGACGGAGTCGCTGTCGCCCGTGGAAGGCACGAAAGCCAGGGTGTCGCAGCCTAAGCTGTCGAAGTCTTCTTGGTCGGCAGTCATTGCCGAGTGTACGGTCTGGGCTTCGTCGGGGTCGCCCACGGTCTGCGCCTTTGCCCTTGCCGAAATCAGTGTGCAAAGGACTGCAATAAATATATATATGTGTAGATTCTTCCTCATAATGAGTGCAAAATTACTTATTTTATGCCGAAAAACAAAAATATTGGCAAACGTTTTGCATAAATGAATAAAAATATCTAATTTTGCAGCGAAATTTAAATCAATGATATGGTTTTCAAATATGATTTCCTGATTATCGGCGCTGGTGTTGCCGGTATGAGTTACGCCCTTAAGGTAGCAAGAGCGCACAAAGGTAAGGTGTGCATGATATGCAAGACTTCGCTCGACGAGGCCAACACGTCGTTTGCACAAGGTGGAGTGGCTTCGGTCACTAATCTAAAGCTCGACAACTTCGAGAAGCACATAGAGGACACGATGATTGCCGGCGACTACATCTCCGATCCCAAGGCAGTGGAGCAGGTGGTGAGGAATGCCCCGGAGCAAATCCAAGAACTCGTGGAGTGGGGCGTGAATTTCGACCGTAAGGAAAACGGCGAGTTCGACCTGCACCGTGAGGGCGGACACTCAGAGTTCCGCATCCTCCACCATGCCGACGACACCGGAGCGGAAATACAGCGAGGGCTGATGGAGGCGGTGCGTAACTGTCCGGACATCGACGTGAAGGAAAACCATTTCGCCGTGGAGATTATCACACAGCACCATCTTGGAGCAAGAGTGACACGCCGAACGCCATATATCCACTGCTACGGAGCATACGTGCTGAACCCAGACACTGAGAAGGTGGACACATACCTGAGCAAGGTAACGGTGATGTGTACCGGTGGCTGCGGAGCTGTTTATCAGACCACAACGAATCCTGTTATCGCCACTGGAGACGGAGAGGCAATGGTTTATCGTGCAAAAGGAACGGTGGCTGACATGGAGTTTGTGCAGTTCCACCCAACGGCTCTCTATATGCCTGGGGAGACTCATCCCGCTTTCCTCATCACAGAGGCAATGCGTGGCTACGGCGGCATACTTCGTCTGCCAAACGGCGAGTCGTTTATGGAGAAATACGACGAACGTCTCTCGTTGGCTCCACGCGACATAGTGGCGCGCGCCATAGACAAGGAGATGAAAATACACGGTCTCGACCATGTGTGCCTCGACGTTACCCACAAGGACCCAGAGGAGACACGCCGACACTTCCCCAACATCTACATGAAATGTAAGTCGATAGGCATCGACATCACAACCGACTATATTCCCGTGCGTCCAGCTGCCCACTACATGTGTGGAGGAATAAAGGTGGACCTCAACGGACTGTCGAGCATCGACCGTCTCTATGCCCTCGGAGAATGTTCTTGCACTGGCCTTCACGGCGGCAACCGCTTAGCAAGCAACTCGCTAATAGAGGCTGTGGTATATGCCGATGCAGCTGCACGTCATTCACTGGAACATGTGGACCTCTACGACTTCAACGACAAGGTGCCAGAATGGAACGACGAGGGCACACTGACAAACGAAGAGAAAATTCTCATCACGCAGAGTGTGAAGGAAGTGGGTGAGATAATGTCGAACTATGTGGGAATTGTGCGTAGCGACCTGCGACTGAAGCGTGCGTGGGACCGCCTCGACATGCTTTACGAAGAAACGGAAAACCTCTTCAAGCGCGTGAAGGCAAGCCGCGACATCTGCGAGCTGCGCAACATGATAAACGTGGGCTATCTCATCACCCGATGGGCTATTGAGAGAAAGGAATGTAGAGGACTACACTACACCATCGACTACCCTGTTCACGCTTATGACAAAGAGAGGTGAAGAGGTGAAGAGGTGACGATTTCCCCGCTGCCGTAACATTTATGGTGGTCGGCATCGTAAACTACACAGAACTGACCTGGGGCAACACCGTGGATTCGGTCGAAGGAATGTATGGTGTATTGTCCCTCGGCGGTTTTCTCAACAGTGGCACGATGGTATTCGGGAGTGTGACGAATCTTGAACGTCACCTCCTGCGGCAACTCACGGGCGGTGAGGAAATGGAAGTCGCGGACAGGGAAGTCTGTCTTGTAGGCAGTGTCGGGGTCGTAGCCGTGACTGACGTAGAGAATGTTTGCCTCAACGTCTTTCCTCACTACAAACCACGGTCCTCCGCCGAAACCCATTCCCTTGCGTTGTCCAATGGTGTGGAACCAAAGTCCACGGTGCTCACCTATGCGCTTGCCTGTCTCTAACTCTATAACGTCGCCTGGCTGTTCGCCAAGATAGCGGCGGATATAGTCGTTGTAGTTTATCTTGCCAAGGAAGCAGATGCCCTGTGAGTCCTTGCGCTTGGCGTTGACAAGGTGCTCTCGCTCGGCAATCTGACGCACCTCGTCCTTCATCATGTGTCCAATGGGGAAGATGGCTTTCTTAAGCTGCCAGTCGTAGATTTGGGCGAGGAAGTCGGTTTGGTCCTTTATGGGGTCGGGGCTTGTGGTGAGCCATTTCTCGCCGTCGATAATCTCTGTCCTTGCATAATGTCCTGTGGCAATGAGATCGTAGTCGTGACCCATCTTCCTGTCGAACGCGCCAAACTTTATCAGTCGGTTACACATAACGTCAGGGTTGGGCGTAAAGCCTTGTTTCACTTTCTCCATGGTGTAGCGTGTCACCTCATCCCAATATTCACGGTGGCAGTCAACAACCTCAAGCCTACAGCCATAGCGACGTGCCACGGCGGTGGCCATCTCAAGGTCTTCCTCCGACGAGCAGTCCCATTCCTCTTGTTCCTCAGGACCAATTTTTATGTAGAAGCAGTCGGGCTTTAGTCCCTGCTCCGCCAGTTGGTGAACCACGACGGCACTGTCAACACCGCCCGAAAGCAAAACAGCTATTCTTTCCATTTTCAAAAATTTATTGCAAGAACAACAATTTTTCAATATTTCAATTGTTCAATCTTTCAATATCTCAAAATCACTTTCGATATTTTGACTCCTCCTTATCCTCCATCATGCTAAGATACGACTGATAGCGGCTTTGGGATATGAAATGTTCCTCCACGGCTTTCAGCACGGCACAACCTGGCTCGTGGGTGTGGGTGCAGTTGCTGAAACGGCACTCCTTGGAAAAACGGAATATCTCCTTGAAATAGCCAGTGAGCTCCTCCGGCTCGATGTCGAACGTGCCGAATCCCTTGATGCCCGGCGTGTCGATGATGTAGCCGCCGAGAGGCAGTGGGATCATCTCGCTAAAGGTGGTGGTGTGCATTCCTGAGTTGTGGGCATCGCTGATGTCAGAAGTTCTTAGGTTTACCCCAGGCAGCAACCGGTTGATAAGTGTGGATTTTCCCACCCCACTGTTTCCGCTCAGCACCGTGACTTTCCCTGTCAGCATGTCCATCACCTTGTCTATGCCCTCGCCTGTCTCGGCAGAAATGGCAAGACACTGGTAGCCCACGGTGTCGTAGAGGTCTATCATCATCTGCTGATAGCGTAACTCTTCCTCGGAGAGAAGGTCTGTCTTGTTGAAGAGCAGTGTTACCGGCACCCGATAAGCCTCTGCCGAGGCAAGGAAGCGGTCGATGAACGTGGTTGATGTCTGAGGATAGTTTACCGTGACCACGAGGAACGCCTGATCTACGTTGGCGGCAATGATGTGGCTCTGCTTGGAGAGGTTCGACGACTTGCGTATGATGTAGTTACGCCGGTCTTCGATAGCGGTGATGAAAGCCGTTCCCTCTGCATTGGGAATTATGGTCACACGATCCCCCACAGCCACAGGATTGGTGCTGCGTATGCCCTTCAGTCGGAAGTTTCCCTTTATCTTACAATCAATTAGCTGGCCACCGTCGTCTGTCTTGACGGTGTACCAGCTACCTGTGTTTTTTATTACTAATCCAGTGTACAAAGAACCTTAGTTTTTTTTTATTCTTCCTATACTGTCATAATCTCCTTGTCCTTGGCAGCAAGGAGTTCTTCCACGTTCTTTATCATCTTGTCGTGGATCTTCTGAAGGTCTGCCTCGGCATCCTTCTCAAGGTCTTCAGACAGTCCGTCCTTTATTGCCTTCTTCAGCTTTTCCTTCACGTCGGCACGAATGTTGCGAATCTGCACCTTGGTCTGCTCACCCATTTTGTTGCACTGCTTTGCCAACTCACGGCGGCGCTCCTCGGTGGGTTGTGGTATGCCGAGACGGATTATCTCTCCATTGTTTTCCGGTGTGATGCCCACATCGCTGTCCATTATCGCCTTCTCTATGGCACGGATTTGCTTCTTGTCCCATGGACGGATGGCAATGGTACGCGCATCGGGGGTGGAAACGTTTGCCACTTGGTTCAGAGGAACCATTGATCCGTAGGACTCTACTTTTACGCCTGCGAGAATGGCAACGTTGGCGCGTCCTGCACGTACTCGTGAGAGTTGCTCCTCAAGATACATGACGCCCATTTCCATCTTCTCTTCAGCCGAGCTTAATGTTGCTTTTACGTCTATCATAATATTCAAAGTTTTTATTCGGTTTTGCAAATTTAGGGATATTCCGTCAAACTACCAAAAAAAAACGTGCAAAATTGCGAAAAAAACATCTTTTGCCTTTATATTAATAAGGTGTAAGAAGGCAAAAATGCGAAAATACCATATTTGTGGTATATCAAATAACCACTATGTGCTATTTGCAGTATGGAAATTTCGCCGTAACTTTGCAGCGTCAAAAAGAACATTAACAAATTAAATACAACGATTATGAGTAACAAGAAATTGCATTTCGAAACCCTCCAGCTCCATGTAGGTCAGGAGCAAGCCGACCCAACGACAGATGCACGCGCCGTGCCTATCTATCAGACAACGTCCTACGTGTTCCACAACTCACAGCATGCAGCCGACCGCTTCGGACTTCGAGACGCGGGAAACATCTACGGCCGTCTGACCAACTCCACACAGGGAGTGTTTGAAGACCGTGTGGCAGCCCTCGAGGGCGGCGTGGCAGGTCTTGCAGTAGCATCTGGAGCAGCTGCCATTACCTACGCCCTGCAGAACGTGGCACGCAACGGCGACCACATCATTGCAGCCGACAACCTCTACGGTGGCACATATAACCTTCTGGAGCACACACTGTCAACACAGGGAGTGGAGACCACAATCGTTGACCCATCGGATTTCGACGCAGTGGAAAAGGCGTTCAGACCAAACACCAAAGCGGTGATTATTGAAACTTTCGGCAATCCCAACGCCTCAGTGACCGACATCGACCGCATCTCCGAGATAGCCCATAACCACAATACCATAGTGATAGTTGACAACACGTTCGGCACGCCTTATCTTATCCGACCCATTGAGCACGGTGCCGACGTGGTTGTCCACTCTGCCACAAAGTTCATCGGCGGACATGGCAGCTCGCTCGGTGGCGTGATAGTGGATGCAGGCAAGTTCGACTGGAAAGCTAATGCCGACAAATATCCATCGATAGCCAAGCCAGACCCAAGCTATCACGGAGCAGTGTTTGCCGACGTGGCAGGAGCGGCAGCATTCGTAACACGCATTCGTGCCGTCATTCTTCGCGACACAGGTGCCGCCATTTCACCTTTCAACGCGTGGATTCTGCTTCAGGGACTTGAGACCTTGTCGCTGCGTGTGGAGCGTCATGCCTACAACACCGCAAAGGTGGTGGAGTTCCTCGCCAACCATCCTAAGGTGGCAAAGGTGAACCACCCTTCACTGCCCGAACATCCTGACCACGCACTCTACCAGAAACTCTTCCCCAACGGCGGCGGAAGCATCTTCACCTTCGAGGTGAAAGGCGGTGAGGCAGAGGCATGGAAGGTGATTGACCACCTCAAGATTTTCTCGCTCCTGGCAAATGTTGCTGACGTGAAGAGCCTTGTGATTCACCCTGCCACCACAACCCACTCACAACTCTCGCCAGAGGAACTGGAGCAGCAGCACATCTATCCATCGACAATTCGACTGAGCATCGGAACAGAGCATATTGACGACATTATCGACGACCTTTCAGATGCTTTGGAAAGCATTTGAAAAGAATTAAAAAATTAAAAAATTAAAGAATTAAAGATATGACAAAGATAGCAAAACAACTTACGGAGCTTATTGGCAACACGCCATTGCTCGAACTTAACAAGTATTCACAGGCAAAGGGTCTTGAGACTCCTGTTGTTGCCAAAGTAGAGTTTTTCAATCCTGGAGGCAGCGTGAAGGACCGCATAGCATTGGCAATGATTGAGAATGCAGAGAAAAACGGCACAATAAAGCCAGGTGCAACCATCATAGAACCGACAAGCGGCAACACTGGTGTGGGACTCGCCCTCGTGGCAGCAGTGAAGGGATACAAACTCATACTCACCATGCCTGAAACCATGAGCATAGAGCGACGCAACCTCGTGAAGGCATACGGCGCAGAAGTGAAGCTGACGAGCGGTGCCGACGGAATGAAGGGTGCCATAAAGGCTGCAGAAGAACTGCGCGACTCAATACCTGGATCGGTTATCCTGCAGCAGTTTGAGAATCCTGCCAACCCACAGAAGCACTACGACACCACTGGTGTGGAAATTTGGGAGCAGACAGACGGCAATATCGACATCTTCGTAGCTGGTGTAGGAACAGGAGGAACAATTTCGGGCATCGGCAAGCGACTGAAGGAGAAGAATCCGAACATAAAGATAATAGCAGTGGAGCCAAAAACATCAGCCGTGCTGAACGGACAGCCAAGCGGTCCACACAAGATTCAGGGTATCGGAGCTGGGTTTGTGCCAAAGACCTACAACTCAGATGTTGTTGACGAAGTGTTCGACGTTGATAACGACGACGCTATCCGCACTGGTCGTGAACTCGCACGCCAAGAGGGTCTTCTCGTAGGCATCTCGTCGGGTGCCGCTGCATTTGCCGCTGCCGAGATAGCAAAACGTCCGGAAAACAAGGGCAAGCGCATTGTAACACTTCTCCCCGACACTGGCGAGCGATACCTCTCAACAGTACTTTATGCCTTTGATGAATATCCTTTGTAAGAGGGGAACAGGTAGGAGGTAAACACTAATTGCAGGTGTTTATCTCCTACTTTTTTGAACTTTAGTCAACTTTCAATCGACTCTCTGCCACCTGCAAATAAGAATATGCGATAAATGTCAGGCGTCCTTACGTCAGCTAAATGAGTAAGTGAAGGGAAAGTTGAGTGATTTAAGTTTCGGAAGTGCCGTAACCTCCCGATTGTAGGGGCGGACCCATGTGTC
>CALZDK010000085.1 GCA_945637645.1 uncultured Prevotella sp. | reverse complement strand
TCCTCGGTTGGCTTTTCGTACCGTTCTATCAGCTTCTCATCAACAAGATGGGCAAAATCATCACCATGCCAGACTTCCTCAAGTTCCGCTACACACAGCGCACCGGCTCGTGGCTTTCTATCATCACACTTGTTGCATATATCCTCACTAAGGTGAGTGTTACAGCCCTTACAGGCGGTATCTTCTTTGAGTATCTCTGGGGCTTGAACTTCTGGGCAGGCGCGATAGGTCTTATCATCCTTACCACCATCTTCACCGTGTTCGGCGGTATGAAGGGTGTGATGACCCTTTCCACCATCCAAACCCCAATTCTCGTCATCGGTTCGTTCCTCGTTCTCTTCCTTGGTCTCGCCACTCTCGGTGGAGGCAGCATTGGTGAGGGATGGACAAGCATGATGAACTATTGCAACCAGCTTAACAACGGTTATGGAACCACTCACATGTTCCACTGGGAGGCTGGCGACAGCATGTATCAGGAGTATCCAGGCTTCGTTGTGTTCCTCGGTGCAACCATCATCGGTTTTTGGTATTGGTGTACTGACCAGCATATCGTTCAGCGTGTGCTCGGACAGGTGCCCGGCGAGAGCAACGAGGAGGTTATGAAGCGTGCCCGCCGTGGTACTATCGCCGCAGGTTTCTTCAAGGTTCTCCCTTGCTTCATGTTCCTTATCCCTGGTATGATTGCCGCTGCTTTGGCAGAGCAGGGAACCATTGAGATGCAGGAGACCGATGCCGCCTTTGCCATCATGGTTAAGAACGTACTTCCTGCAGGTATCAAGGGTATTGTTACCATTGGTTTCATCTGTGCCCTCGTAGCTTCGTTGGCAGCATTCTTCAACAGCTGTGCGACCCTCTTCACAGAGGACTTCTACAAGCCTCTTAAGAAGGGTATGAGCGAGGCACACTATGTCTTTGTTGGCCGTGTTGCCACTGTTGTTGTCGTTGTGCTCGGTTTTGCATGGCTGCCTATCATGATGAAGATGGACACTCTCTACAACTATCTCCAGGGAATCCAGTCGCTTCTCGCTCCAGCAATGGTAGCAGTGTTTGCAATGGGTATTTTCTCCAAGAAGATTACTCCAAAATCAGGTGAATATACCATGATAGTAGGTTTCCTCATCGGTATGCTTCGCCTTGTCACCAACGTTATCACCGACACTGGAAAGGCAGCCATGGATGGAGCATTCTGGGATGCCACAGCATGGTTCTGGCAGACCAACTGGCTCGTGTTTGAGTGCTGGCTGCTTGTGTTCCTCATTCTCTTCATGATAGTTGTCAGCTGCTTCACCCCTGCTCCAAGCAAGGCTCAGGTGGAGGCTATCACTTTCACTGCAGACTTCAAGAAGTCTATTAGAGAAAGTTGGGGCTGGTTCGACATTGTGGGAACACTTGTTGTCATCGGTCTCTGTGCAGCATTCTATGCTTACTTCTGGTAATTTTTAATTTCACATTGATATAAGGATTCGCCGTTGGGCATCAGACGTCTGACAATCCTTGTTGCCTGACGGCGAATCAAACATTAAAAGACCTAAGAGATAGATGACGATATTCTATCAAGACCATTCGAAGGTTCTCGTCTCTGTTGACTGCATAATCTTCGGTTTCGATGAAGGCCAGTTGCGCATCCTCGTCGGCAAGCGCCAGATGGACCCAGGACGTGGAGAGTGGTCTTTGTATGGTGGATTTGTCAATTCCGACGAGAGTATTGACGACGCTGCCAACAGGGTGATACTCTCACTCACTGGACTGCGCAATCTTTACATACGCCAGGTAGGTGCGTTTGGAAGCGTTGACCGCGACCCAGGCGAGCGTGTAATTTCCATTGCCTATTACGCTCTGATAAACGTGAAGGACTACGACAAGTCCCTTCAGGAGCAACACGGCGTGGAATGGATAAACATCGAGGAGATGCCGATGCTCTATTCCGACCATAACGAGATGGTGAGTAGAGCCATAAAGATGATGAGACAGAAAATATCGTGCGAGCCAATAGGCTTCAATCTTTTACCAAGTCTCTTCACGCTTACCCAACTCCAAAAGCTTTACGAGGCAGTGATGGGGGAGGTGGTTGACAAACGTAACTTCCGAAAGCGAATAAAGGACATGGATTTCATCGAAAAAACAGAGCTTATCGACAAGGAAAGCTCAAAGCGTGGCGCTTCCCTCTACCGCTTCAACCGAAGAGCCTACAGGGACGACCCGTATTTCAAACTTTGATAATAAACTTAATTTAAATAAATAAATATGTTAGAAGAACTTAAAGAAAAAGTGTTCAAGGCAAACCTTGACCTTGTAAAGCACAATCTTGTGATATTCACTTGGGGCAATGTCTCTGGCATAGACCGTGAGAAGGGGCTCGTAGTTATCAAACCATCCGGAGTCAGCTATGACGATATGAAAGCTTCTGACATGGTTGTCGTTGACCTCCAGACAGGAAAGGTGGTAGAGGGCGACCTCAATCCCTCTTCCGACACACCTACCCATCTTGTTCTCTACAGGACTTTCCCTGAAATAGGCGGTGTTGTCCACACACATTCCACCTATGCCACAGCTTGGGCACAGGCAGGAAAGGACATTCCAAACATCGGCACCACACATGCCGACTATTTCCACGATGCCATTCCATGCACCGACTCTATGACCGAGGCAGAGGTGAAAGGCGACTACGAGTTGGAGACAGGTAATGTAATAGTGAAGCGCATCAAGGATGGCAACATCAATCCTGTTCACACACCAGGTGTTCTCGTAAAGAACCACGGTCCTTTCTCTTGGGGCAAGGATGCCGACAATGCTGTATATAACGCAGTGGTAATGGAGCAGGTGGCAAAGATGGCTTTCGTGTCATTCTCCGTCAACCCGGACACCACAATGAATCCTCTCCTCATCGAGAAGCACTTCAGCCGCAAGCATGGTCCTAATGCCTACTACGGACAGAAGAAAAAAAATTGATTACTGATTATTGATTATTGAAAATCTGCGCCATAAAACACAATGTGCAGCAATACAATCTTCAATATTCAACCTTCAAAATAAGAAATATTACAACAATTCTAATTACTAATTAAAAAACTTACAACTATGGTAAAAGCATTTGATAACTATGAAGTATGGTTTGTCACTGGCGCTCAACTCCTCTATGGAGGCGACGCCGTTGTAGCAGTTGACGGACACTCAAAGGAAATGGTGGCTGGTCTCAACGAGTCAGGACGCCTTCCTATAAAAGTAGTATATAAAGGTACAGCCAACTCTTCAGCTGAGGTAGAGGCTATCATGAAGGCTTCAAACAACGACGAGAAGTGCGTCGGCATCATCACTTGGATGCACACCTTCTCTCCTGCAAAGATGTGGATTAAGGGTCTGCAGGCACTGAAGAAGCCTCTGCTCCACTTCCACACTCAGTACAACGCCGAGTTGCCTTGGGACAGCATCGATATGGACTTCATGAACCTCAACCAGTCGGCTCATGGCGACATAGAGTTCGGTCACATCTGCAGCCGCATGCGTGTGCCACGCAAGGTTGTCGTAGGTCACTGGAAGAGCCCTGAGGCTCAGGAGAGCATCGCAGTATGGTCGCGCGTGGCAGCCGCAGTGGCTGATGCACACAACGTGCGCTGTCTGATGTTCGGTATGAACATGAACAACGTAGCCGTTACTGATGGCGACCGCGTTGAGTTTGAGCAGCGTTTCGGCTATCATGTTGACTACTATCCTGTTTCTAACCTCATGGAGTATTGGAAGCAGGTTTCCGACGAGGAGGCCGACGCTCTTGTTGAGGAGTACAAGAAAGCATACACCATCAAGATTGACGAGTCGGGCGAAGAGGTATATTGGGAGAAAGTTCGCCATGCCGCTAAGGCAGAGGTGGCACTCCGCCGCGTGCTGAAGGAAGAGGGCGCTACAGCTTTCACCACCAACTTCGACGACCTCGGCGAGGCTGACATCAACGATCCTAACTTCATCGGCTTCGACCAGATTCCTGGTCTTGCCTCACAGCGTCTCATGGCTGAGGGTATCGGTTTCGGTGCAGAAGGTGACTGGAAGACAGCTTGTCTCTACCGCACTCTTTGGGTTATGAACCAGGGCATGGAGAAGGGTTGCTCGTTCCTTGAGGACTATACTCTTAACTTCGCCTCCGACTGCACATCAAGCCTCCAGAGCCACATGCTTGAGGTTTGTCCTCTCATTGCCGTTGAAAAGCCAACCCTCGAGGTTCACTTCCTCGGCATCGGTATCCGCAAGGAGCAGACCGCACGTCTTGTATTTACTTCAAAGACAGGTCGTGGTATCAAGGCAACCATCGTTGACCTCGGCAACCGCTTCCGCCTCATCACCAGCGAGGTGGAGTGCATAGAGCCAAAGCCAATGCCAAAACTCCCTGTAGCATCAGCTCTTTGGGTTCCACAGCCTACATTCGAGATTGGCGCAGGAGCATGGATTCTCGCCGGTGGTACTCACCACAGCGCATTCTCTTACGACATCACAGCCGAATACTGGGAGGACTTCGCTGAAATGCTCGACGTTGAGTGCATCAACATCGACAAGGACACCACCATCAGTGGCTTCAAGAACCAGCTTCGCAACAACGAGGTTTACTACATGTTGAACAAGGCGTTGAAGTAAGAATTATGACAGCAAAAGAAACTATCCAACAGGGTAAGGCCATTCTCGGTATCGAGTTTGGCTCTACCCGTATCAAGGCAGTTCTCATCGACCAGGAGAACAAACCTATAGCTCAAGGCAGCCACGAGTGGGAAAACCAGCTTGTCGATGGTCTTTGGACGTATAGCGTGGAAGCTATATGGTATGGACTCCAGGACTGCTATGCCAACCTGCGCAAGGAAGTGCTTGCCAAGTACGACTGCGATATAGAGATTCTCGCCGCCATAGGCTTCTCTGCCATGATGCACGGCTACATGGCTTTCAACAAGAATCAGAACATCCTCGTGCCTTTCCGCACATGGCGTAACACCAACACCGCCAAGGCAGCTGCAGAGCTGTCCGAACTTTTCGTTTACAACATTCCTCTGCGCTGGAGCATTTCCCACCTCTATCAGTGCATTCTCGACAACGAGGAGCATGTGACAGACATCGACTTCATCACCACACTGGCTGGATATATCCACTGGCAGGTGACTGGAGAGAAGGTGCTGGGCATCGGTGATGCATCTGGTATGCTGCCAATCGACCCTCAGACACGCGACTATTCTGCAGATATGGTAAGCAAGTTCGACAAACTCGTAGAGCCAAAAGGCTTTTCTTGGAAGTTGCTCGACATTCTTCCAAAGGTAAAACTTGCCGGAGAGAATGCTGGCTTCCTCACTGCTGAAGGAGCAAAGAAACTCGACATCTCAGGTCATCTCAAGGCTGGCATTCCTGTTTGTCCTCCAGAGGGCGACGCAGGCACAGGTATGGTTGCCACAAACGCGGTAAAGCAGCGCACAGGTAACGTTTCTGCCGGAACTTCTTCGTTCTCTATGATAGTGCTCGAAAAGGATCTTTCTAAGCCATACGAGATGATCGACATGGTAACAACTCCCGATGGTTCGCTCGTTGCAATGGTACACTGTAACAACTGTACCAGCGACCTCAACGCATGGGTAAATCTCTTTAAGGAATATCAGCAACTGCTTGGTGTTCCAGTAGATATGAACGAGGTGTTCGGCAAACTCTACAACAATGCACTTACTGGCGATGCCGACTGCGGCGGACTCATTGCCTACAACTATATCTCTGGCGAGCCAGTGACTGGATTGGCTGAAGGTCGTCCAATGTTCGTTCGTTCTGCTAACGACAAGTTCAACCTTGCCAACTTCATGCGCGCTAACCTCTACGCTTCGGTTGGTGTGTTGAAGATAGGCAACGACATTCTCTTCAACGACGAGAAAGTGAAGGTTGACCGCATAACAGGTCATGGAGGTTTGTTCAAGACAAAGGGCGTAGGCCAGCGTGTTCTCGCTGCAGCCATCAACTCTCCCATCTCTGTCATGGAGACAGCAGGCGAGGGTGGTGCATGGGGTATTGCCCTTCTCGGATCCTTCTTAGTTAACAATCCAGAGGCAAAGACTCTTGCAGGCTGGCTCGAGGATTGTGTGTTCGCAGGCAACACTGGAGAGGAGATTGCTCCTACAGCCGAAGACGTTGCAGGCTTCAACAAGTGGATTGAGAACTACAAGCGTGGTCTTGCCATCGAGCAGGCTGCGGTAGCCAACAAGGCATAAAAGTCTTTTTGTTGAGATTAAAGAATTAAAATATTAAAGAATTAAAGTTCATTTGAACAATATGAAAAGAATATTCATAACACTTGCCGTTGCCGCTACATTCTCTGTCTCGGCTTTGGCTGACAATGCTAAGGTTACCATCTATGCTGACCAAGGCACACAGAAAATCCATAAGGAGATTTATGGACAGTTTGCTGAACACCTCGGTTCTTGCATCTATGGTGGACTTTGGGTTGGCGAGAACTCTCAGATACCTAACATCAATGGATATCGCAAGGATGTTTTCGAGGCTCTCAAGGCTCTTCAGGTTCCTGTCCTTCGTTGGCCGGGAGGCTGTTTCGCCGACGAGTATCACTGGATGGACGGAATAGGTCCTAAGGAGAATCGCCCAAAGATGCAGAACAACAACTGGGGCGGCACCATCGAGGACAACTCTTTCGGTACGCACGAGTTTCTTAACCTCTGCGAGATGCTCGGCTGCGAGCCTTACATCAGCGGTAACGTTGGTAGCGGCACAGTTGAGGAACTTGCAAAGTGGGTTGAGTATATGACAAGCGACGGCGACACTCCAATGGCTAAGCTCCGCCGACAGAACGGTCGCGACAAGGCTTGGAAGGTGAAGTTCCTCGGCGTTGGAAACGAAAGCTGGGGTTGCGGTGGCGAGATGCGCCCTGAATACTATTCCGACCTCTATCGTCGTTATGCCGTTTATTGCCGCAACTACGATGGCAACAATCTTTATAAGATTGCCAGTGGAGCCAGCGACTACGACTGGAACTGGACCGAAGTGCTTATGGACCGCGTTGGTCATCGCATGAACGGTTTGTCACTACATTATTATACTGTGACAGGATGGAACGGAAGCAAAGGCTCTGCCACAAAGTTCAACGACGACGACTACTACTGGACCATCGGCAAGTGTCTCGAGATTGAGGACGTGGTAAAAAAGCACGCCGAAATCATGGACCGCAAGGACCCGAAGAAGCAGATTGGTCTTCTCGTAGATGAGTGGGGTACATGGTGGGACGAGGAGCCAGGCACCATCCGCGGTCACCTCTACCAGCAGAACGCCATGCGCGACGCATTCGTGGCTGCCCTCTCGCTCAACGTGTTCCATCGTCACTGCGACCGTGTGCGTATGGCAAACATCGCACAGGTTGTCAACGTGCTTCAGTCTATGATTCTCACCGACCAGGTTGGCACAGGCCACATGGTTCTCACTCCGACATATTATGTCTTCGAGATGTACAAGGGCTTCCAGGAGGCAACTTATCTTCCTCTCGATGTCCAGTGCACCACAAAGGCAGTTCGTGGCGACAGTCATGCCAAGTATGGCAGAAAGGTTGACATGCTCCATTCTTCAGCCGCCAAGAAGGCTGATGGCAGCATCATCCTCTCGCTCACCAACGTAAGCCTCGATGCCGACCAGGAGGTAGAGGTGAACATTTCAGGTGCAAAGGCAAAGTCTGTAAGTGGCAAAATCCTCACTTGCAAGAATGTTGCAGACTTCAACGACTTCGAGAATCCATCACGCGTAAAGCCAGCAGCTTTCACCGATGCAAAGGTGAAGAACAACGTGCTTAAGGTGAAGGTTCCTGCACGTTCCATAGTAGTTCTTGATGTCAAGTAAGATATTTGAACCAATTAATAACTTTTTTTTATTTCACAAACAAAGATTATGAACGAAAAGAATCTTATGAACAAGGCAGCGGACAATATCCGTATTCTCGCTGCCTCAGCTGTAGAAAAGGCTAAGAGTGGTCACCCAGGTGGTGCCATGGGTGGTGCTGACTTCATCAACGTGCTCTATAGCGAGTATCTGAAGTACGACCCACAGAATCCAGGTTGGGTAGGTCGTGACCGTTTCTTCCTCGACCCAGGCCACATGGCTCCAATGCTCTATTCGCAGCTCACACTTATAGGCAAGTTCACTCTCGACGAGCTTGCCCAGCTGCGTCAGTGGGGTTCTCCTACAACAGGTCACCCGGAGTTTGAGATTGCCCGTGGCATCGAGAACACCTCAGGTCCTCTTGGCCAGGGTCATGTGTTTGCTGTCGGTGCAGCCATCGCAGCCAAGTTCCTTGCTGCCCACACAGGCAACCCTACATTTGACAAGGAAACCATCTATGCTTACATCTCCGACGGTGGCATCCAGGAGGAAATCTCACAGGGTGCAGCCCGCATAGCTTCTGTTCTTGGTCTCGACAACCTCATCATGTTCTACGACTGCAACGACATCCAGCTCTCTACCGAGACCAAGGAAGTTATGAACGAGGACACAGCCGCCAAGTATCGTGCCCTTGGTT
>CALZDK010000084.1 GCA_945637645.1 uncultured Prevotella sp. | reverse complement strand
TTGTCCACTTGTCAACTTGTTCACTGACAGCATGTCACAGACATGCGAAACTTAAAAAATAAAATTTAACGCTGCCACACTTGCGTTTTAGGAACGAAAGCGTGACAGCATTACAAACGTTACAATGTTTTTTCAAGTTTACAAGTTAACTCGCCAACTAAAACTTACCTGTCGTTACCGTAGAAACGGTTGGCGGCGCGGAGCTGGTGACGCATGATGCTCAGGAACTCCTGACTCTCCTGAAGGATGTTGAGATAGACAAGGGAAATCTGAAGGTTACCGTTGTCGTGGTCGTTCTGCATGCGGTCGTAGTGATGCTTGCGAACCACAGAAAGCTCGTCCTTCAGGGCATCAGCCTCGGTGAGAACGGAATCGTAGGCAACGAAACGACCACTGGAAAGCATTGCCTCGGTGCGCTTCATCAGCTCCTCAATCTTGTGGCGCACAGGCAGAAACTCCTGCACGAAGACACGAGGGATGGGGTTGAAATTGTTGTCAACATGCTCCTTTATCGGCTCAAGCATACGTTTGAGGCAATAGATAAACTGCTGATCGGAGTTCACACCAAGGTGATACCAAGTGTTGCGCTCCATGGCGATGTCTGCAGGAATGCGGCGCAGAGAGAGCAACTCCTTGCGGCGGTATTTCTTCAGCTGCGACTGCTCCTCGTCGAGGTCGCGTAGGCAGCGGCGAAGGGCGTGATGGTCTTCGTTGGAAAGTCCGTCGAGAATCTTGTTAAGCTGGTCGAGGGCAAAGCGGCTGACGAAACTCTGGGTGCGGGAGACATGCTTCTCGAGCAGTTCGAGAACAATCTCCGGGTCCTTGGTGCGCATCATGAGTTGGAAGATGTTGTCCTTCTTCTCCTCGCGCGACTTCTTGTTGTAGGCAATCTGGCTACGCACGAGCAGTGTAACGGCAAGAGCCATGAAGAGGAACATGACCACGAAGCCTCCGAAATACATTGCCATGCAGACAATGGCGCAGGCGGCGAAAGCCACACCAGCAGTGATGAACCATCCACCGATGACGGAGAGCACTCCAGTGACACGGAACACGGCACTCTCGCGGCTCCATGCACGGTCGGCAAGCGATGTACCCATTGCCACCATGAAGGTAACGTAGGTGGTTGAGAGAGGCAGCTTGAACGTTGTGCCGATGACGATGAGCACCGAAGCGAGCACGAGGTTCACGGCAGCGCGTACCATGTCGAAGGCAGCGCCTTCCTCCAATATCACTTCCTCCTTCTGGAAGCGCGAGTCAATCCAACGTGCCACGGGGCGAGGCATGTAGTGCTGAACGAAACCGCCCAAGTCCTGCGAGGCGCGCACAAGGCTGCGGGCAGCACGCGAAGAACCGAACATCTCGTCGCCCTCGTCCTGTCGGGCAAGGTCAACACTGGTTTTCACCACGTTTTGTGCCTTCTTCGAGGTTGCCATGGCGATGATCATTATCGCTCCGGCAGCCATGAGATAGAGGAACGGTGTCTTTGCCGACGTCATGAGCGACTCCATCATGAAGGTGTCTTCGTTGCCTGTGCCGTTGGCGATGAAGTCTTTATAGGAATCGAGACCTGCCATAGGCACGCCGATGAAGTTCACGAGGTCGTTGCCTGCGAAAGCCATGGCGAGGGCGAATGTTCCCATGAGCACGATGAACTTGAACACGTTGACCTTGAAGATATGGAGCACCTGCATCAGTATGGTTGACCCGACAAAGATGGCAATCATCAGCCATGTGGTGTTTTGCTGTATCCACTCTTTCTGTCCAGCCTCGATGAAAGGCGATTTCGACACGCCCTTGATGAAGATGAAATAAGAGAGAATGGTGAAGGCGATGCCTCCGAAGACAGCCACGGTGTAGCGCAGCTTCTTTGTATAATTAAAGGTGAAGACAATACGCGAAAGCCACTGCACGAGCACTCCCGTGAAGAAGGCTATCGCTACGCTGACGAAGATGGCGATGATGACACTCAGGGCCTTGTCGCTGTTGAGAAGGTCCTCAAACTCAAGGCTTCCGTCGGCATTCATCTTCAGCAGGGCGAGGATGAACGTTCCGCCGAGCAGCTCGAACACGAGCGAAACCGTGGTGGAGGTTGGAAGACCAAGGGTGTTGAACATGTCGAGCACGATGACATCGGTGACCATTACGGCAAGGAAAATCGTCATCACCTCGTGGAACGAATAGTTGGCGGGATGCATTATGCCATGTCGCGCCACATCCATCATTCCCGCACTCATCACAGCACCGATGACCACGCCGAGGGAAGCGACAATCATGATGGTCTTGTACTTTGCCACCTTTGCTCCGATGGCAGAGTTGAGGAAGTTTACAGCGTCGTTGCTGACTCCCACGAAGAGGTCGAACACTGCCAAGACGAGCAGGAAGACCACGATTGTAAGATAAAAGAATTCCATATTGCTACTTTTGCTATTGTTTTCGCGCTGCAAAAGTAGGTAATCTATGTTACAGAGAATTTAAACAGATGTTGCAATTTTGTTACAATACGAAAAAAGATGCTGAACAATCACCTTTGCCGCATCTACTTTACCGTCTCCAATGGTATTTCCAACCAGAATGTGGAACCCTGTCCGAGCTGCGACTCCACGCCCACGTTTCCGCCAAGGCTCAGCGCATAGCTTCGGCATACGGCGAGACCGAGGCCTGCGCCCTGTATGAAGTAATCGACCTTGAAGAAGCGGTCGAAAATCTTTTCCTGATCCTGTGAGCTTATTCCCTTTCCTGTGTCGCTCACCCATACGCGCACATTGACGCCAGCCATGAGGCTTATGCCCGCGGTGATGTTTCCTTGTGAGGTGAACTTCATTGCGTTTTCGAGGAAATGGGTCACTATATAATCCACGCGTTCCTTGTCGGTGAAGAGTTCCACTTTCTGCTCCTGGCTGGCAAACTCCATCGTGAGGTTGGCATTGGTGTTCTGTGAGCTGCATCTTGCCATTTTCTCCTGAACGAGTTGCACGAGGTCGAAATTGGACTTCACGAGATTTGCTTTCTCGTCGTGTGCCTCTACCTTGGAAATGTTCATCATGTCCTCGAAAATCTGGAGCAGCTTGGCATTGTTCTCCTTAATGATTCTCATCAGTTCCTCGCGCTCGTTGGGGTCGGTTATGTTGGGCAAAATCTCAGAGAAACCCACGATGGCATTGAGCGGGGTGCGCACCTCGTGGCTGATGTTCTGTATGAAGGCTGTCTTCAGTCGCTCGCTCTCCTCGGCTTTGAGTCGTGCGTCGAGAAGTTCCTTCTCCTGTTTCTTCTGCTTGTCGATGTTCTTCGCCGTTCCGATGAAAGTGATGGGCTTGCCGTCGTCGTCGCGTTCGGAGACTGTGCCATAAATGTCCGACCAATAGTAGTCGCCATTGCCTTCCTTGATTCTGAACTGCAAGTGATAGATGTCCTGCTTTCCCACTTTCACTCCCTTTAAGACCTCACGCATCTTCTCCGCGTCTTCGGGCATCAACAGTTTCAACACCTCGTTCATAGGTGTTCCTGGAACTGGTGTGTAGAGGTTTGGCATGGAACGGTAGTCGTTTTCGAATGTCAGTGTCATGTCGCGCAGGTCTATTCTCCATGTGGCGAGTTTCATGGCTTGCAACACAAGCTCATACTCCACGCCGTGCCGCTTCATTGAGGCAAGATGCGCCAACGAACGCGTCAGCAGCGCCTTTTCCCTGTTTTGAAGCCACAACATCACCACGAGGTAAGCTATCAAAAGAATAGCCACCGTGAAAACCACGAAATAGGTGTAGCCGTGGGTATCGAAAGTATATAAAAATATGTCACAAACTATTTTCATTCACTGCACATTAGTTCCTAAGGTAAGGGTTATGGTAAGCAAACCCGTCAGCAAAATTACATATTATTTCTGAAATCGGAACATAAAAAAAGGAAAAAATGCAAGAAAAACCGATTTTTCAAACTTTTTAAGGCAAAAAAGTGGTTTTCGAGCATGAAAAAAAGTGTTTTCCCTTTGCTGAATCGTTTTTTTGCCGTATCTTTGTACCGAAATTTATTGCGACACACAGAAAATGGATAACTCCAAATTCACACTGACACTGACGACCGCCGTGGACAGGCTGTCAGACGAGATGTCTCTGAAAGGACTCTTTCACCAGCATCAGGATGGTAATCCACTTCCTTCGGGCAAAGTGCTCGAAGAAATAATCGATTTGTCGAGATCTATAATCTTCCCCGGATATTTCGGAAGGTCAAACATAAATAAGCACACCATACGTTATCACTTGGGAATGGCAGTGGAGAAACTCTCCAAGCTGCTCGAAGACCAAATACTCGCAGGCCTCTGCTTCTCCTGCCCAAAAAGTGGGAAGGGGGAGAACACGGCGTGCAAACTGAAAGCGAAAGAAATGGCGTTCAGGCTAATTGAAAGGCTGCCTGAAATAAGGCGTGTGCTCGCTACCGACGTGGAAGCAGCTTTCAACGGTGACCCTGCGGCGGAGAACTTCGGCGAGATTATCTCGTGCTATCCAGTGATAAAAGCACTGACAAACTACCGCATAGCCCACGAGCTGCACCTCATAGGCGTGCCGCTCATTCCTCGCATAATATCGGAAATGGCGCACTCGGAAACGGGAATCGACATTCATCCCGCGGCATCCATAGGCAACCACTTCACTATCGACCACGGAACGGGCGTGGTAATTGGAGCAACATGCATCATAGGCAACAACGTGAAACTCTATCAGGGAGTGACACTGGGCGCAAAGAGTTTCCCCTGCGACGAGAACGGGAACCCGATAAAGGGCATTCCCCGCCACCCGATACTGGAGGACGGCGTGATTGTATATTCCAACGCCACCATACTCGGACGCATCACCATAGGAAGAGGAAGCGTAGTGGGGGCTAACATCTGGGTGACGGAAGACCTGGAGCCAAACAGTAAGGTTTATAAGAGGAGTTAAGAAAGGAGTTAAAATGGGAAGTCTTAACTTCCCCCATTATTACTACCCAAATAAAAAAAATAAACATAACAATACATAAATGGAACAAGAATTCGAAATGATTGCCAAGACCTTCATGGGGCTCGAACCTGTGCTGGCAAAGGAACTCACACACCTGGGAGCTAACAACGTGGAGATAGGACGACGAATGGTATCGTTCACCGGTAACAAGGAAATGCTCTACCGAGCCAACTTCCAATTGCACACAGCTATAAAAATACTTAAACCCATTGCACGCTTCAAGGCTCTCACACCCGACGAGGTGTATGAGGGCGTGAAGAAAATAGACTGGACGAAATATCTCTCCAACGACAAGACTTTCGCAGTTGATTCCGTTGTGTTCTCCGAAGAGTTCAAACACTCGAAGTTCGTTGCATACAAAGTGAAGGACGCTATTGTTGACCAGTTTCGCGAGACAACAGGAACAAGGCCAAACATCTCAGTTGCCAATCCCGACCTTAGGCTCAACATACACATTGCCGAGGACAAGTGTACGCTCTCGCTCGACTCCAGCGGCGAAAGCCTGCACAGAAGAGGATACCGCCAGGAAAGCGTGGAAGCACCGCTGAACGAGGTGCTCGCCGCGGGAATAATACTCATGACGGGATGGAAGGGCGACACCGACTTCATCGACCCTATGTGCGGTTCGGGAACGCTCGCCATAGAGGCGGCACTCATAGCACGCAACATGGCTCCAGGACTGTTCCGCAAGGAGTTCGCTTTCGAGAAATGGGAAGACTTCGACCGCGACCTCTTCGACGCCATATACAACGACGACTCCGAGGAACGAGAATATGACCACCATATCTACGCCTACGACATAGACATGAAGGCGGTGAACACGGCGAGAATGAACGTGAAGGCGGCTGGACTTTCAAGCATCATAACTGTGGAGCAAGCCGACTTCAAGGACTTCCAGCAGCCAAAGGAAAAGAGCATAATGGTGACCAACCCGCCATACGGCGAGCGAATCTCGACACCCGACCTGCTCGGCACATACCGCATGATAGGCGAAAGACTGAAACACCAGTTCCTCGACAACGAGGCGTGGGTGCTGAGCTACCGACAGGAATGTTTCGACCAGATTGGCCTGAAACCTTCCATCAAGATTCCACTCTACAACGGTTCACTGGAGTGTGAACTGAGGAAATACCAAATTTTCGACGGACGACTGAGAGACTTCCGCAGCGAGGGAGGTGTGGTGAAAACCGAGGAGGAGAAAAAGCAGATGGGCGAGAAACACCGCTTCAAGAAAAACCGAGAGTTCAAGCAGCGTCTCGACGAGACAGAGGAAAACGAGGAAGGCGACATACGCACATTCAAGTTCCATCGCCACGACCTCGAACGATTTGACCAGCGACGCAAACGCGACGACAACGACAAGTTTGGCGAGGGACGAGACCGCAAGGGAGGAAAATTTGAACGCCAAGGAGGAAAACGCGACCGCTTTGACCGAAAGGGTGACCGGTTTGACCGCAAGGGCGACCGATTTGACCGAAAGGGCGGAAAGGGGTTCGGAAAAGGTGGACGAAACTTTAACAGATACGACGATGAAGATTAAACTGAAAATTCTCGTTTTGGCTATGATGGCTACAATAGGCATTACGGCAACAGCGCAGCAACTGAAGCAGTTTACGCTGGAAGACCTCAACTTCGGAGGCAACAACTACAGGAACATGACACCGAAAAACATGTTCCTCTCGTGGTGGGGCGACAAACTCATCGTACACGACGTGGAATGGATTGAGGCAGTGGACATGAAGACAGCAAAACGCGACACCTTATTTAATATAGAGGACGTGAACGCGCAGCTTCAGGACGACAAGGTCTATTCACTGCTCTACGCCAATTGCCCTTACGCCGACAAGACGGAGGCGATGCTGATATCGCAAAAGTCGATGCTGCTCTATGATTTCGGACAGAAGAAAGTGGTGTGGAAAATAGACAACCACAAAGGTCCTGCGGGCAAATTGTGCACAGAGTCGAAAGCCTATGCATATATAGAAAACGACCAGCTCCACGTGACCGACGCCAACAACATGGACACTCAGCTGACCACCGACGGCAGCCGAGAGATAGTGTATGGACAAGCTGTTCACCGCAATGAGTTCGGCATTGAGGAAGGTCTCTTCTGGAGCCCTAACGGAAAGCGTCTTGCCTTTTATCGCATGGACCAGACGATGGTGACCGACTATCCGCAGGTGAACACCTTCGAGCGCGAGGCGACACTTGAGCCCGACAAATATCCTATGGCGGGAATGACGAGCCACAAGGTGACCGTAGGAGTGTATGACCTCGACACAAAGAAGACCATCTACCTTAAAGCAGGCGACCCGACCGACCGCTATTTCACCAACATCTCGTGGAGCCCCGACGCAACGACCATCTACATGTTTGAGCTCAACCGCGACCAAAATGACTGCCGCCTCGTGAGCTACAACGCCGCAACAGGCGAGAAGCAGGAAGAACTCTACCGCGAGACACACGAGAAATACGTGGAGCCGCTCAACCCGCTGACATTCCTTCCTTGGGACGCTACAAAGTTTCTGATGCAGAGCCAGAAGGATGGCTACAATCATCTCTATCTCTACGACCTGAAGAAGAAGGCAATAAGACAGGTGACCAAAGGCAACTTCGTGATAGAGAGCCTCTTGGGATTCAATAAGAAGACAAAAGCAGCTGTGGTGCTTGCCAATGCCGACAGCCCAATACAGAGAAACATCTACACCGTTGACCTGAAGAACGGAAAGATGAGACGCATCGACAACGGCGAGGGAATGCACCAGGCACAACTCTCCGAGTCGGGTGCTTTCGTGGCAGACAAATATTCCGCACCCGACACTCCACGCAACATCGACCTCATAAACACCGCAACGGGAAAGAGCACACGACTGCTCACAGCAGAAAACCCATGGAAGGGCTACAACATTCCAGAATACTCGTGCGGCACACTGAAGGCTGCCGACGGAGAGACCGACCTCTACTACAGAATGGTGAAACCCATTGGCTTTGACCCGCAGAAGAAATATCCTACAGTGATTTATGTCTATGGAGGACCTCACGCACACAATGTGGATGCCTCATGGCACTACGGAAGCCGATCGTGGGAAACCTACATGGCGCAGAAGGGCTATCTGCTCTTCATTCTCGACAACCGCGGAAGCGAAAGACGTGGGCGCGACTTCGAGCAGGCAACTTTCCGACAGCTCGGACAAGTGGAAATGGCTGACCAGATGAAAGGAGTGGACTTCCTCAAGTCGCTGCCTTACGTTGACAAAGACCGAATCGGAGTACACGGATGGAGCTTCGGCGGATTTATGACCACCACACTGATGTGCAACCATCCAGAAGTGTTCAAGGTGGGTGTGGCAGGAGGACCTGTCATCGACTGGAAATGGTATGAGGTGATGTATGGCGAGCGCTATATGGACACACCTGAGCAGAACGCTGAAGGCTACGAGAAGACAAGCCTTCTTAACCAGGCAAAGAACCTGAAGGGTAAGTTGCAGATTATCATCGGTATGAACGACCCGACGGTTGTTCCTCAGCATGCCCTGCAGTTCCT
>CALZDK010000083.1 GCA_945637645.1 uncultured Prevotella sp. | reverse complement strand
TCCGCATCCCCTACATGCAACGAACCATAGGGCTCGATGTCCGACACTATCTGTGGTCGGTCATTATACCAATAGTGCCTTTGGTCATCTCAATTATTATAGTATGCCTTTTGGTGGTCAACAGTTTCACACTCAGCACCAACAGGTTGTTCATCACCCTACCCTGCGGCTTTGCAGCGGGAGCGATAAGCATGTGGTTCACCACGCTGACAAGCGAAGAAAGACTGTTTGCAAAACAATTGATAAAGGAGAGAAGAAAAAAATGAAAATAGACTTCAGTAAACTATACCTCATACCAAGGGAGAGCATTGCAAATGCGTTTTTCTACGCCTCAATGCTTTTGGCATTCTTCGGTTCGATGAATGTATGGTTTCTATTGCCTGTTGCCACCTTTTTCCCGATAATGTCGTTCATTCTCGGTCTCTCCGCATTCATCATATCCCGACCACTCGACAAACAGATATTCTGCAGTTCTGACGCTCTGTTCCCGACTATAGCTTTTATCATTCTGCTGTTCTACCAGGCCGTAGTGAACGACAACAACGTAAACACATATATAAAAGCATTGTTCAACAGTGCTGTCCTATACATCTTCCTGAAATACGACAAACAACGACTCGGCAAATTTTCCGACATTCTCGCCAAGACGCTCGGCGGCATACTACTTGTCTCCTACCCCATATTCCTATTATATCTGATAGGATTTCCCCTACCCTACAGCGACCTCGACTTCAACGACGGTTTCTACTATTTCTCAAACTATTATTTCTTTCTAATAGACGAAAGGTCGTTGTTCTCCATAATACCGCGTTTTCAGTCCATATTCCTTGAGCCTACCTATCTTGGAAGCACCACCGCCCTGCTCCTCATGACCCAACGGGGAAAATGGAAGCGTTGGTACAACGTGAGTATGCTTTTCGGTTTGTTCATCTCATTCTCTCTTGCAGGCTATGCCTATATCTTTGCCATAACGTTCCTTAATCTATGGACAAACAGGGAAAAAATTGTGAAGAAGGTCGTCATTGCCTTCACAGTGATAGTTTTGGGCATCGCTGGCGCTTTCTTCTACAATGGCGGCGACAATCTTGTTCACGACCTAATACTCCTCAGACTTGAGATGAACGACGGGGAAATGGAGGGAAACAACCGCGTGACCAAAAGTTTCGACAATGAATACGATGGCTATGTGCAAACAACAGACATCATACTCGGAAGAGACTACGACTACAGTTCTTTTGGCGACTCAGGCTATAAGGTTTATATCTACGACTATGGTCTTGTCGGAACGCTGCTGCTATTCACCTTCTATTTCTTCCTCTTCAGGAGATTCTCTGACGCGAGGGCATTGACATCGGCTTGTATCATACTGCTTCTGATATGGGGAGTTGACGCTTTCGTCCTGTGGTTTGGACGTATGATACCACTTTATATCACAGCAATAAAAGAAAAAGAAACGACGACAGAATATGAACATACTGATAGACTTCATTCCCTTCCAGCATAATGGAGGCGTTGGCGGAACAGCAAGTTTTGCCAAGGCTGTCTATGACGAACTTCTGACACACAAGCCAGAAGACATCAATGTGTTTGGGGCTTGCGACAAACGTCTGGCTCCAGGACGACAGTATGACCATGAACTTTATGCCAAGGAGCATGACATCAAACTTCTCGACATATCAAGACAACCATTAGGTGATTTGACAACGAGCAACTCCATTGACGTTTTCTTCATTGCCGTAGGACAATTCTACTCTAACTACGACCTGAATGGCATAACGTGCAAGACAATAATGTTCATTCACGACATCTTCGACATAGAGCGGTGCGACAACAAAATCGACCTCTGCCTTCACGACAGCTACAAGGAAAGCATCGTGAAATGGGCAAAACGCATTGTCAACGTCGTTTCAGGCAGATACCGTAGAATAGCGAGGCGACGCTACGATGCAATAGTCCCACTCTATTCGTCACAAAACACCGTGTCATATACGGTGTCGGAATATTCAGCCAATGCCCTGAGATATTATTTTCCGGAGATAAAGAAGGAAGTACGCGTCTGCTACGCTCCCTCACATAGCATTACCGACGAAAAAACGATAAGCAACGATCGTCTAAGGAAAGCCATTGAGGAAGGGAAAAAATATGTCTTCATGGTAGCTGCCAACAGGATATACAAGAATGCGGAGAATGTGATGAAAGCCTTCCGTCAACTATGGAAGGAAGGATGCGACGTGACTCTCATCACCTTGAAATATGGCAAGAGCATACACAAGAAGCATATCGACATCGATTTCCTCTCCGACAGCGATATGACCAAGGCATACAAACATGCCCAGGCACTTGTCTTTCCTTCACTTTTCGAAGGATTTGGCTATCCGCCCATCGAGGCCTTGGCACAGGGAACACCCACAATAGCCTCCAACGTCACAAGCATTCCGGAAATACTTGGCGAGGCAGGCATCTATTTCTCCCCCTTCTATCCTGCCGATATTTTCAGGGCAATAAAGGGTGTCTTGACAGGGAAATTTGCCGATAAGGACAAGATGGCACTACGGCTTGAGGAAATACGAAGCAGGCAAAAGGCAGATTTGAATGATCTTATCAACGATATTCTAAACAAGGAAATTCACTATTGACATGAAAGCACGAGTTATAGCACTATATCTTCCGCAGTTCCACCCTATTCCTGAGAACGACGAATGGTGGGGTGAAGGATTCACCGAGTGGACAAATGTAAAGAAGGCGAAACCACTGTGCAAAGGACACGTTCAGCCACGCATACCTGCCGACTTGGGCTACTACGACTTGCGTGACCCTGAAATACGCGAACGTCAGGCCATTTTGGCAAGAGAGGCGGGCATAGAAGGCTTTTGCTACTACCACTATTGGTTTGGCGAGGGACGCCAACTTTTGGAGCGTCCGTTCAACGAGGTGCTCGCTTCAGGCAAGCCCGACTTCCCTTTCTGCATCTGCTGGGCAAACCACGACTGGACCAACAAGTCGTGGAAAAAAAGTGCCACTCAAAAAGGTGGCAGTATGATCATGCAGATGAGATATTCCATGGACGACCACATAAAACATTTTTACAGTCTCTTGCCCGCTTTCAAGGACAAGAGATACATTACCGTTGACGGCAAGCCTCTCTTTGCCGTTTGGGCTCCATGTAACATTCCGCTGGCAAAGGAATTAATATCAAAATGGAGAGAGCTGGGTGTTGAGAACGGTTTGCCGGTAATACATTTTGTTGGCTATACCGCAAACGCCAACAAACGACTGCCCGACGGACAGTATAGCATGTATGCCACCGACAAGGCGGAGGTGTTCTACAATTCCGTTCTGGAATTGGGCTTCGACGCTGTTATTTCGTCGGGACTGACCCGTGCACAGGCAGCCTATCAAGGAAGATGGCGGTTGGCGTGGAACGTCCTGACCTACAAGACCTTCCTCCCCTCAAAGGCAAACATCAACTATGCGCCACTCATGAAACACTATTACGTGGAAGAAGACGCATGGGAAAATGTTTACCCCACATTACTCCCTCAATGGGACAGGACGCCGAGGGCTGGGTCGAAAACAGAATACCTGATAAACAGCAGTCCAGAGAGATTTCAGGAAACCATAAGAGAGGCCCTCGAAATTATTAAAGACAAAAAGCCGGAACACAGACTGCTTTTCCTCAAGGCATGGAACGAATGGGGAGAGGGAAACTATGTAGAACCCGACCAACAGTTCGGACACGGCTGGCTCGATGCAATAAGAAATGAAATAACAATTTGATATGGCACTGAACATATATAATATAAGGAAATGGTATCGAATGATGGCAGGTAAAAGCGTCATGCACGTCAACCAAGACCTCGGTAAGGCTTTCGACAAGGAGGACATCATGGGATATTACAACAATCTCATGGAGAAAGTCACGTCACTTCCCCTGCTGCTGCATACCGACAACCTCCCGCTCTACAGAACTCCATCGGGAGAGGACGTGACGTTTCCTGTTGACATCTTTCAATATGGTTTGGGTGCCTACGACCTTTTCTTGACAACCGGCGAACAAGAGTATAGAAGAAAATTCCTGCAGTGTTGCCAATGGGCAATAGACCATCAGGAAGCTAACGGGGCATGGAACACGTTCTTCTTCAAATATCCCGATGCTCCCTATGGAGGAATGTCGCAAGGCGAAGCAGCATCCCTCTTGGTAAGGGGCTTCAAGGAAACCGGCAACGAGGACTATCTCTCGGCGGCAAAACGAGCCATCGATTTCTTGCTTCTCGACAAGGCTCATGGAGGATGCACCGAATATCTTGGCGACAACAAAGTTGTTCTTTGCGAATACACCCACTTGCCCGTAGTGCTCAACGGCTGGATTTTCGCATGGTTCGGACTCTTCGACTTTGTGAAAGCCACGGGCAAGGACTGTGACAACAAATATGTAGAGAAACTCAACGAGAGCCTTCTCACACTGGAAGGCATGTTGCCGTCGTTCAGTTGTGGCTACTGGAGCCTGTACGACACCAACGGCAAGATGGCAAGCCCCTTCTACCATAGGCTCCACATCGCGCAGATGGAAGCGATGTATGCACTCACGTCGCACGACATTTTCGACCTCTACGCAAGGCGATGGACCGCCAATCTCAACAACCCTGTTTTTAAGTCCATAGCCTTTGTCAAGAAGGCATGGCAAAAGATTATTGAAAAAGAACATTGGGCATAAAAAAAACTCGACTACTATGGGCAAAATATCAGTTATCGGACATTTTGGATTTGGAAAGAACCTCCTCAACGGACAGACTATAAAGACAAAAATCATAACCGACGAATTGGAGCGGATATATGGGAAGGAGAATATAGTTCGATACGACACCCATGGCGGTGCGGCGTTTGTGCTCCGCATGCCTTTTGTCATACTCAGGATGTTGATCTTCAGCAAGAACATTGTCATGATGCCTGGCGACAAGGGATTATTCATGATGATGCCACTGCTCTGGCTTCTAAACCCTCTGTTCGGACGTAAGATTCTATATGTGGTCATTGGCGGATGGCTGCCCGGATTCTTGGAAAAATGGCGACACCTTGTTGCAATTCTCAGCCGCATAGAGGGCATTTTCGTTGAGACACCAACCCTGAAATCACAGTTGCAATCCCTCGGACTCAGCAACATATACCTTATGCCCAACTGCAAACGGACAGGCATCTCATCGTCGTTGTCGGCAAGACACACCGGCGGTCACATTCCCCTCTGCATGTTTTCAAGGGTGATGAAGGAGAAAGGCATCGAGGATGCCATAGAGGCTGTGAAAAAGGCAAACGGAAAAATCGGCAAAGACGTTTTCACACTCGACATCTACGGTCAGGTGTGGAAAGGACAGGAAGAATGGTTCAAAACCACAATGGACCAGCAGCCCGCCTACATCAGCTACAAGGGATGTATATCCTACGACTCAAGTGTGAAGACCCTGGAGACATATTTCGCCCTTTTGTTCCCCACATACTACAGAGGAGAATGTTTTGCCGGTACAATAATCGACGCCTATGCCGCAGGCTTGCCTATCATTGCCTCTGACTGGCACGACAACCCCAACCTCATTGAAGAGGGCAAGACAGGAAAACTGTTCCCTACAAGAGATGTAGGCTCTTTGGCAGGAATACTGACGGAAATATATCATAATCCGGCGCCATTCGAATCAATGCGCAAAAACTGCATAGAAGAGGCAAAACGATATCAGCCAGACAAAATAGTGAGAATCCTTTCCTCTCACATAAGCATATAATATCGGCTTTTTCTTTGCTTATCGGAAAAAAATGCGTACCTTTGCACAAAATTTCGCATTCGACATGATACACGACGGATTGGTTTCAGTAATAATGCCCACCCACAACGGCGGGAAGTTCCTCAGCGACAGCATACGGAGTGTGCTGGCACAGTCCTATGCCAATCTCGAACTGCTCATCACCGACGACCATTCTACAAACCAGGAGACAATAGAGATTCTTAAACGCTTCGCGAGAGAAGACAAAAGAGTGAAACTGACCTTCCTCACGGAAAACCACGGTCCCGGCTATGCCCGCAACCAATCCATCGAAAGGGCAAGTGGACGCTATATAGCCTTCTGCGACAGCGACGACCGCTGGTTTCCCGACAAGCTTGAGAAACAACTTGCCTTCATGCGCAAGAAAGACTGCGCCTTGTGCTGTTCCTCATACGTCGTTGTCAACGAGCACGACGAGACTGTCGGCATACGCATCTCCCCCGTGCGCATCTCCTTCAACATGATGAAGCGCGACAACAAGATAGGCTGCCTCACTGCAATTTTCGACACAAAACTCTTGGGCGGCAAGTTCTTCATGCCCACCATACGCAAGCGCCAGGACTGGGCAATGTTTCTTAGCATCACAAAGAAATGCCACATAGCCTACGGCATTGTAGAGCCATTGGCATACTATAGGGACAGGTCGCACTCCGTGTCGAGCAACAAGTTCTCGCTCGTGAAATATAACGTTGCCGTCTATCACCAAATTCTCGGATTCTCCTGGCTCAAGTCATACTTCTATTTTCTCTTCCTCTTCCTTCCTACATACGCCCTGAAAAAGTATCGACAGATGAAAGACAAACAGAGGATTTTCGGCAACATATAAGAATAATGCCGATCTGAAACAGTTTTTTTCGTCTTTTTGTCCCTTTTCTCATTTTTTTATTGTAACTTTGCAACCGTATTTAGGTATTGTTGTTGTAAACAAGACAGACACATATAATCATGAAACAAACTAAGATTGTAGCATCCATCAGCGACCGCAGATGTAGCGTAGAGTTCATACACGACCTTTTCGAGGCAGGCATGAACGTTGTAAGAATGAACACTGCCCATGCCACTCCAGAGGGCATAAGGGAGATAGTAGAGAACACACGAAAGGTTTCCCACCACATCGGAATACTTATCGACACCAAGGGACCGGAAATACGGACCACTGGCTGTAGTGCGCCAATACACTACAAGGTAGGCGACGTGGTGAAGATATTCGGACGTCCGGAAATGGACACCGAACACGACATCATAAACCTCTCCTACACCAATTTTGCCAACGACATCCACGAGGGCGACGAGATTCTCTTCGACGATGGCGCACTGTGCATGAAAGTGATTGGCATCAACGGACCTGCCGTCATTGCACAGGTGCAGAACGAGGCAGACCTTGGCTCCCACAAGAGCGTCAATGTGCCAGGAGTACACATCGACCTGCCGGCACTCACGGAAAAAGACGTGAGGAACATCAACCTTGCCATCGACCTCGACATCGACTTCATAGCCCATTCGTTCGTCCGCAGCGCGTCTGACGTAAAGGCAGTGCAGGACATTCTCGACGACAGGGGCAGCGACATAAAGATCATCTCAAAGATAGAGAACCAGGAGGGAGTTGACAACATCGACGAGATCATCGAAGCCTCCTATGGCATAATGATTGCCCGAGGCGACCTCGGCATAGAAGTGCCCATTGAGCGTATTCCGGGCATACAGCGCAGCATAATCCGCAAGTGTGTGAGAGCCAAGAAGCCCGTCATCGTAGCCACTCAGATGCTCCACACCATGATACGCAATCCACGCCCCACCCGCGCGGAAGTGACCGACATCGCCAATGCCATCTACTATCGCACCGACGCCCTCATGCTCAGCGGCGAGACTGCCACCGGCGACTATCCCGTTGAAGCCGTACGCACCATGGCACAGATTGCCGAGCAGGCAGAGAAAGACAAAGTGCGCGAGAACGACATCGTCATTCCCATGTCAGAGCACTGCACCGTGCGGGAGTTCCTCTCACGCAGCGCCATAGAGTCAACGGAAACAATGAACGTCAAGGGCATCATCACCGACAGTTCTACAGGTCAGACAGCACGCAACCTTGCGGCGTTCCGTGGCCCGAATCCGGTGCTCGCCATCTGCTACAACGAAAAGCTTCAACGCCTGCTGAACCTCTCCTACGGAGTGATCCCAGTCTATCAGAAAGAGCACATTTCACCTCAGGAACTCTTCCTTGCCGCCGTACGCCTACTCCGCCAAAAAGGCTACATCGAACTCGACGACCGCATAGCCTACCTAAGCGGCACCTCAGGAATTAACGGCGGTACGACCTTCCTTGAGATAAACACCGCCCGCGCACTTTTCGACGAATCCTACCGTTTCCGCCTGTCACAATAATAGCAGGCCATAAGACGCAGAAATCCCACAGCTCTCGCGAGAACTGTGGGATTCTGTTGTTTGTTTGGAATAAATTATTTTCTTTTTTAATAATGTTAATTAGGCCTCTGCGTTTGGAATTACAGAAACGATGCTCTTGTTGAAGCGTCCCTTCTTGAAGTTCACTGTTCCGTCAACCAATGCAAACAGAGTATCGTCCTTGCCGATACCTACATTGTTACCTGGATTGTGCTTTGTACCACGCTGGCGAACGATGATGTTGCCTGCAATACACTGCTGACCACCCCAAATCTTGACGCCTAATCTTTGTGAAGCTGATTCACGGCCGTTCTTAGAACTACCAACACCTT
>CALZDK010000082.1 GCA_945637645.1 uncultured Prevotella sp. | reverse complement strand
CCCATCGACAAGGCGAGCGACATCACGCAGGTCTTTATTGTATTTTTCTTATATATTTTCATAGTTGTAATGATCTGTTTAGAATGTAATGTTCAAACCGAACGAAAATGTTGTAGGAGAAGGATAGCGTCCGTTATCCACACCGTAGGTATAACCCGTAGAGTCGGATGTAGAGGCTCCTACTTCAGGGTCATAACCGTCATATCCGGTGATGGTCAGGAGGTTCTGTATGTTGGCATACAGACGGAGGTTCTCAATATTGAACTTGCTTATCAGTTTCTTGGGGAATGTGTATCCGAGCACAATATTCTTCAGGCGCACATAGCTTCCGTCTTCAATATATCGGTCGCTGATGCGGTCGTTGTCGTTCGGGTCGTTGATAGACACGCGTGGAATGGTTGCACCGCTGTTGGCTACCTTGACGTTGGTGATGTCGTCATACCAGTTATATACTGTTGTTCCGAACACATCGACACCGGCTGAGTAGTCTTTGCTTGGATCAATAGGAACAAGCTGCGCACGGTCGTTAACCGTAGTGAGCTGGTTGGTCCATGCGGAATTCATGTGGGTCAGTTTGATGGAGAGGTAGTTCATCACCTTGTTGCCCACCGAACCGTTGATGAAGACGTTGAGGTCGAAGTTCTTGTAGCGGAAGGTGTTGTTCCAGCCGAAGGTGTATTTCGGCATTGGAGAACCGATGTTGGTGCGGTCGTTCTCGTCGATGACACCGTCGCCGTTGAGGTCCTTGTATTTGATGTCGCCCACCCAAACGGTATTGTATCTGTTGAACTTTCCGTCAACGGGATATTTAGCCGGTTTGGCTGATGTCTCGATGTCCTCAAGTGACTCATAAACACCATCGGTGACATATCCATAGAAGTTATAAAGCGACTTGCCCACTTCCGACACTGACACGACGTCGCTCCACTGTCCGTAGCCCACGATGCTGGCTGCCGAGGTGCCGGAAAGACTTTTCAGTTTGTTTTTGTTGAATGAGATCTGGAATTCGCTGTCCCACTGGAATTCTCCCACGAAAGGATGGGCGGTGAGAGTGAATTCAACACCCTTGTTTTCTATTGATCCATAGTTGCCGTAAGGTGCAGCAAGAGCCGACGATCCGTTGCCCTGTGTACCCATATACGATGGCAACTGCAGAGGCATAAGCATGTCGTTGGATGTCTTCTTGTACAAATCTACAACCAGGCTGATGCGGTCGTTGAGGAAACCGAGGTCAAGACCGAGGTTCCACTGCTCCTGGCTCTCCCATTGCACGTCGAGGTTAGGAATGTTGGCAGGACGATAGCCCTGTCCGAGGCTTGACGGCATTCGGCTCATCGCAGACCCCCACTTGAAGCCACCGATGTTTGAGTTACCTGTCTGTCCCCATCCGATACGCAGCTTACCGTTGCTGATGATGTTCTCAAGAGGTTTCATGAATTTCTCGTTGGTGAAACGCCAGCTTCCTGCAAAAGAGTGGAAGCCTGCCCAGCGCTTGTTTGGACCGAAGTTTGAACTTCCGTCGTAACGATAGGTGTATGTGGCAAGATACTTGTCGTCGTAGTTGTAGTTCCAACGAGTGAAGAATGATGCCATTGCAGAGCTGCCGAATCCTGCGCTGATATTATAGGAAGACTTGTTGCCGAGTGCAGGATTGTGTATGTCGTTTGAAGGAAGGCCAGAGGAGAATACTGAAGTAAAGTCATACTTTGACTCCCAGCACTCCTGTCCTACCATGGCTACCAGTCCGTGCTTGCCAAACTGGTTGCTGTAAGTGATGTAGTTCTTCAACTGCCAGAACGTGGAGTTGTTTTTCTGTATGGAGCTTTCGTTGTTGCTGCGCACCCATCCTCCGAGGTCAACGGTAGGCTTGAAGCGTTCTCCTTTGCTGGCACTGATGTCGTAGCCGAGTTCGGCATGCCATACGAGGTTCTTTATTGGTGTCACCTCGAAGAAGATGTTTCCTGTCAGCTTCTGGCGGTTAAGCAGGATGTCGTCCAACATTGCCAATGCCACAGGGTTGGGGCTTGTATATCCTTCCCTGACTGTTGACGAGTAGTTGCCGTCGAGGTCGTAGATAGGAATATCGGGCAGGGTTGTCAGTGAGTAGGTGATAAGTCCCTGCTCTGAGTCGGCCAACTTCAGGTCGTCGTTGGTGTTTGAGTATGTCGCGCTCAAACCGAGTTTCAACCACGATTTCAGCTGGGCGTCGAGGTTGGTCCTGACAGAAAGGCGGTCGAAGTTGGAACCAATGATGGTACCTTCCTGGTTCATATACGAACCGCTGACATAGTACTGCACCTTTTCCGTACCACCTTGCACACTTACCTGATGCTGGTGTTGCAGTGCGGTCTGGAAAATGGCGTCCTGCCAGTTTGTTCCCTCGCCGAGGATGGATGGGTCAGAATAGATGGTGTTAGGGTCGCTTAGCTCGCCGATGTTGGCAAGGTCGTTGTAGAATCCTGCATATTCGCGCAGGTTCATGATGTCAAGACGCTTTGTCTGGCGCGAAACGGCAAACATTCCGTCGTAAGAAACCTTTGCGTCGCCAGCCTTACCACGCTTTGTGGTGATAAGCACAACACCGTTGGCGCCCTGGGCACCATAGATGGCTGTTGCGGAGGCATCCTTGAGAATCTCCATGCTCACGATGTCGGAAGGGTTGATGGTTGACAGTGGAGAAATGGTAGATACCTTACCGTTTCCAAGGGCATCGCCAAGACCGAACGATGCTCCTGAGTCGCCATTGCCCTGGACAATAACACCGTCGATAACGTAGAGAGGCTCTGCTCCGGCATTGATGGTGGCTTGTCCACGCACGCGGATTGAAGAAGAAGTACCTGGTGCACCGGAAGTGCTCACTGCAGTGACACCCGCTGCACGACCTTGCAGCGACTGGTCGAGCGAGGTGATGACAGAACCTTTGATGGCTTTTTCTCCCACACTGACAGAAGATCCTGAAAGGTCGCTCTTCTTCATCGTACCATAACCAACGACAACAACCTCGTCGAGCAGTTTCTTGTCCTCTTCAAGAGTGATGGAAAGTGTTGTCTGACTGCCGACTTTTATTTCCTTAGTCACATAGCCGATGTATGACACCACGAGAGTGGCTCCCGGCTGGACGTTAAGTGAAAAGTTTCCGTCAAAATCTGTGGCAACACCCGTTGTCGTTCCCTTGATTTTGACACTCGCACCAATGATTGGTCCCATGGCGTCGTTGACGACTCCAGTGACCTTTCTCGTTTGCTGTACGGCAGGAGGTGTCTGCACCTCGCCCACTGCAAATGCCTGCGGAGAATTGCCCAAGAACAAAATTGAGCATAATCCGACAAACAAAGTTTGTTTCTTGTTTTTAATGTTCATAAGTTATAGTTTTGTTATTTGTTCTCATTTGTTTGTGGCGTTTCTTGCATTAGGTTCACCTATGTCTTTTTAGGTAAAAGGCAATAGCCATATTTTTCGGTTGCAAAGTTAGTAACAATATTGCAATACGAATGATATTAATTTGCTAATTATTGATACTTTTTTGTCAATCGCTATTCTTATGATAATAAGATGCTGATAATGCTTGTTTTAAGTGTATAATTTACAATATATAAGAATTTGATGGTTTTTTTTCAAAATTTGCCTAAAAATAACGTCGTGGAATATATAATATAATAAGGTATAGAAGTGATAAAAAAGCAAAATATGGTGTCTAATCAAGTTTTTTTTTGCCTATTATCAAAAAAGTGCCATTTTTTGATAAGAAAGTATCATTGACTTTGCATATAATGTGCTAACTTTGCACCGTCAATTCAGAAATGCGAGCCACTTAATGGAACAAATTGATGAGATGACGCATAACGACAAGAATATATTTGATTAGGTTTATAGTTAGTAGTTAGTGAAGAGAACATGGGAGACAATGGTGATTGTCTCCCCCTCTTCTAAAAACAAAAGCAAAAACCTGACACAAAAAATCTTGATGAACTAAAAACTTAATAAGGAACCATCATAGAATGAAAAGAACAACTTTACTACTTTTCGCATTGGTAAGCATGATAGTAGCCAGTGCACAAATCCGTGGCAACAATATTGCCGTCACGGTGACTCCCGACCACAGCGACTGGAACTACAAGGTTGGAGAGACAGCAAAGTTCACCATCAGCGTGCTGCGCTCAGGCACGCCTATAGAGAACGCGACCATAGTTTATGAGGCTGGTCCGGAGATGTATCCCGTGGGTGGGAAGAAAGAGGCTACGCTGAAAAGCGGCGAGATGACCATAAAAGGAAAGATGAGTACACCGGGATTTTACCGCGTGAATGTCACAACCAACATAGGAGGCAAGGAGTACCGCAGCACTTGCGCAGCTGCCTTCTCTCCCGAGAAAATAAAACCATGGGCAGAGTGCCCGTCAGATTTCGATGAATTTTGGAGTAACACGCTTGCTGAGGCTCGCAAGGTGGAACTTGACCCACATCTCGAACTACTTCCGGAGCGATGCACCAAGGACGTAAACGTTTATGAGGTAAATTACAACAACGATGCCTGGGGAAGCAAGATATACGGCATTCTCTGCATGCCTGTAAAACCGGGCAAATATCCCGCACTGCTGCGTGTGCCTGGAGCCGGTTGCCGTCCTTACGGCGGCGACGTGTGGACAGCGTCGCAAGGTGTCATCACCCTTGAGATAGGTATTCACGGGATTCCCGTGACCATGGACCAGGTGGTTTATGACCGTCTGCACAACGGTGCGCTCAACGGATATTGGGAAGCCAACCTCGACAACCGCGACAAAATGCCATATAAGCGTATCTTCACCGGTGCCATACGATCCATCGACTATATTGCTTCGCTGCCGGAATGGGATGGCAAGAACCTTGGTGTCACTGGCAGCAGCCAGGGCGGCATGTTGTCGTTGGTATGCGCGGGACTTGACAAGAGGGTTACATGCTACGGTGCCGTTCATGCAGCCATGTGCGACCATACAGCCTCGCTCCACGGACAGGCTTGTGGCTGGCCACATTATTTCTATTACGACAAGACACAGGATGCAAAGAAGGTGAGGAACTCTGGCTATTTCGACGGTATCAATTTCGCAAAGCGCATAAAGTGCAAGGGATGGTTCTCGTTTGGATACAACGACGAGGTAGTGCCTCCAACATCGGCATGGGCAACATACAACACTGTGACAGCTCCAAAGGAAATGAGTCTGTATCAGCAAACCGCACACTTCTGGTATCAGGAGCAGTGGGACGAGTGGGTGGCTTGGCTGATCAAGGAATTGAAAAATTGAAATATTGAAGAATTGAAATATAAAAATATACATTAACCATCATGAGTGATTTTAATGAAAGAGTGGCAGCTCTGCGCAAGGCGCATGAGGAACTGCTGAGCAAGCCTAACAAGCCATCGGCTAAGAATAATGGTATCTATGAAAAGTATGAAAACCCTATCCTCACGGCAGAACATACTCCATTAGAGTGGAGATATGACTTCGACGAAAAGGACAACCCATATCTCATGCAGCGTATCATGATGAACGCTACGCTCAACTCGGGTGCCATTAAATGGAATGGGAAATATGTACTTGTAGTGCGCGTGGAGGGAGCCGACCGCAAGAGCTTCTTCGCCGTGGCAGAAAGCCCCAACGGAGTGGACAACTTCCGCTTCTGGCCAGAGCCAATCACCATGCCAGAGGACACCATACCAGCCACAAACATCTACGACATGCGACTGACAGCACACGAGGACGGATGGGTCTATGGAGTGTTCTGCGCTGAGCGTCACGACGACTCGCAACCTGGCGACCTCTCGGCAGCCACTGCAACAGCAGCCATCGCACGCACCAAGGACCTCATAAACTGGGAGCGTCTGCCAGACCTGAAGACAAAGAGCCAGCAGCGCAATGTGGTGCTTCATCCGGAATTTGTCGATGGCAAATATGCCTTCTACACTCGTCCACAGGACGGATTTATCGACACCGGTTCGGGTGGCGGCATCGGCTGGGCACTTGTTGAGGACATCACAAAGGCTGAAATCACGGAGGAGAAGATTATCAATGCACGCAACTATCACACCATTATGGAAGTGAAGAACGGCGAGGGACCGCATCCTATCAAGACTCCAAAGGGATGGCTGCACCTGGCACATGGAGTGCGTGGCTGCGCCAGCGGATTGCGCTATGTATTATATATGTACATGACAGCTCTCGACGACCCTACACGAGTGATAGCACAACCAGGCGGCTACTTTATGGTGCCAGAGGGCGGTGAGTATATCGGTGACGTGATGAACGTAGTGTTTGCCAACGGCTGGATTGCCGACGAAGACGGAAAGGTGTTTATCTACTATGGCTCGTCAGACACCCGAATGCACGTTGCCACTTCCACTATCGACCGCCTCATCGACTATTGCATGAACACTCCTGAAGACGGTTATGCCACCGGCAAGAGCGTGGAGACCATAAAGAAACTGATAGAGAAGAACTCTAAAAATTGACGATTGAAGGTTGAACATTGAGTTGCTGCGCCGGATAACCATGCACAGCAATTCAACGTTCAATCTTCAACGTTCAACATTCAACATTCAAGATAAAAAATCATTATGGCTAAATTAAGCGAAAAGATAGGTTATGGATTCGGCGACATGTCGTCGTCGATGTTTTGGAAAATATTTTCATATTATCTTCCAATATTCTACAGCGACGTGTTCGGGCTCAACCTCGTTGACGCGGGAGTACTCATGCTTGTGACACGTATATGGGACGGAGTGAGCGACCCTATGATGGGAATCATCGCCGACCGTACAAAGACACGTTGGGGAAAATACCGCCCATACCTTTTGTGGATGGCTGTTCCTTTCTCCTTGTGCGGAATACTGTTGTTCACCACTCCCGATTGGGGATATGCCGCAAAGCTTATATGGGCATACGTCACCTATATCCTCATGATGACCGTATATACTGGAATCAATGTACCTTACGGTTCTATGCTCGGCGTGATGACCGCCGACACCAACGAGAAGACAGTGTTCTCCTCTTTCCGAATGTTCTTCGCCTACGGAGGATCGTTCATAGCCCTGTCGGCATGGGAACCACTGTGCAACTACTTTACCTCTTCTTTAGGCGGATCTAAGGCTACCGGCACACAGTTCGCCATGGTGGCGATAGCAGCTGCTTGCTTCATTCTCTTTATCCTCTGCTTCTCGCTAACACGCGAGCACATCAAGAGCACGAGCAAAGTGAGCGTGGGAAGCGACTTCTCATCACTCCTTAAGAACCGCCCATGGTGGGTGCTCATCGGCGCAGCCCTCTGCAGCAACCTCTTCAACACCATCCGCGGTTCTGTGGTGGCTTACTTCTTCACCTACATCATCTGTGTGGACGGCGATGTCAGCCTGCCTTTCTTCGGCTTGTCAATCCTGTTCTATGCAGGACTATTCCTCAGTGTGGGTGAGGTGTGCAACATGATAGGTGTGGCACTCACCGTGCCTATTTCAAAGAAATTGGGAAAGAAATCGACCTTCATCTACTCAAACATCGCACTTGCAGTTTTCAGTGTGCTGTTCTTCTTCATGCCTGCCGACTCCGTTGCCGGACTTTGGGGAATGATGATCCTGCAGATTGTCATATCTATCTTCACAGGTATCGTATCACCACTTATATGGAGTATGTATGCCGACGTTTCCGACTACGCCGAGCTGAAGTTCAACACAGCATCCACAGGTCTCATCTTCTCCAGTGCCTCAATGGCGCAGAAGTTCGGCGGTGCCCTCGGTGGAGCATCGGTGATGTGGCTCCTCGCCATCGTGGGCTATGTGCAGCCACAAAACGGCGTCGCCGTGACCCAGCCTGAATCCGTTACCACTTACCTTTGGTATCTCATGACCTTCGCTCCCTCGTGCGTAGCCCTCATCAGCATCATCTGCGTCAACTACTACCAGCTGACCACCGACGAGGTAGAGCACATTGCAAATCAGTTGAAGAAGACCAGAGGACAAGCATAAGCAACCGAACATAACATCGAAACAATAATGACACCGAAGCAACTAACCCAAGAGGTGTATTCCGAACTGACGGAAAACATCTTACCCTTCTGGTTAAACAAAATGGTTGACATCGAGCGCGGCGGTTTTTACGGCCGCATCGATGGCAACAACCAGCTACATGCCGATGCAGAGAAGGGAGCTATACTGAACGCAAGAATACTCTGGACTTTCTCGGCAGCATACCGCGTGCTGGGACGTCCTGAGTATCTTGAGGCTGCCACTCGTGCCAAGGACTACATCATTAAGCACTTCTACGACCAGGAATACGGCGGCACATATTGGTCGCTCGACTGCGACGGAAAGCCAAAGGACACAAAGAAACAGTTCTATGCCATTGGCTTCATGATATACGGAATGAGCGAGTACGCACGTGCCACTAAGGACAAGGAGGCACTCGACTATGCCATCCGTCTCTTCGAATGTATAGAAGAACACTCGCTCGATGTGGTGTATAATGGATATGTCGAGGCTGCCACACGCGAGTGGGGCAAGATAGAAGATATGCGCCTCTCCGACTTCGACGCCAACTTCCCCAAGTCGCAAAACACTCACCTTCACATCATAGAGCCTTATACCAACCTGTTCCGTAT
>CALZDK010000081.1 GCA_945637645.1 uncultured Prevotella sp. | reverse complement strand
GGACAAAATTCACGCTCATACTATCATGATGCATAGTGTTCAAGCTCTTTACTGCAATTGAGATTGCCATTGAGATTGCTTGCGGATTTTAGGGTGTCAACATCTTCTAAAAAAAAGATAAATAAATGCAATTCAGTGATAAAAGGGAGAGGATTTGTCCTCTCCCTTTTATTTTGCTACAGAAAAAATTAATATGCCTCGTCGGTGGATATTTCCTCCTTGTCGAGCTTCTTCTTGTCGATGGAATACCACGCATAGACAATGTAGGCGATGACGAAGGGAACGAGGATGCTGACCACAGCCATTACGCTGAGTGTGAACTCGCTGCTGCAACTGTTGACAATGGTGAGCGAGCTTTGGAGGTCGGCGTTGGATGGATAGTAGGCGGTGTTGTTGAGTCCTGCAGTGAGAAGGAGGGCAAGAACGGTGAGCACGGTGCCGATGCCGGCAGGCCAGATGCCACCAATGTAGGTTTTGCTAACAATGGTACGGACAATGCCGTAGAGAACGAGAACGACACCTATCAGGAGCACCACGGTGACGTACCAGAGCGTAAGCAGGTTGTCGAGATACTTCAGTGGCACTATGGAAATCAAGCCAGTGGCGGGATCGTAGGCGTAGCCGTCCTTCAGCACAACGTGAACAAGGAAGGCCACGAAGAGCACCACGAAGGGCACTGAAGCTCCAACAAGACGCACACTGCCACGCGAACGGATGTTCTCGTCGTTTACGTTGTTCATAACGTAGAGGATGCCGAGCACGCGGGCAAGGAAGAACACGGCGAAGCCAAGCACGAGGTTCCATGGGTCGAGCAGCGCGTCGAGACCGTGGCTTGCGTTAGCCCAGCTGCTGATGACGGGCTGAAGCTCGAAGCCATCGACAAGGTTTTCCTTTGACACTACAAAGTTGGAACCGTTGAAGAACGTGGCAACAGCACCGCCGAGAAGCAGAGGACCGAGAATGCCGTTAATCACGAGACACCACTGGAAGGTGCGTGCGCCGAGCAGGTTGCCCAACTTGTTCTGGAACTCGTAGCTTACAGCCTGTAGCACGAAGGAGAAAAGAATGATCATCCACAGCCAGTAGGCACCGCCAAAGCTGGTGCTGTAGAACAGTGGGAAGGATGCGAAGAAAGCTCCGCCAAAGGTTACGAGCGTGGTGAACGTGAACTCCCACTTGCGTCCAGTGGAGTTGACTATCAGCCTGCGCTCCACGTCGTTAGCCCCCAGTGAGAAGAGCATGGAATTGGCTCCCTGCACAAACATCAGGAACACCAACAGGGCTCCAAGCAGCGAAACGAGGAACCACCAATATTGTTGTAAGAAAGTGTAATCCATAAATTATTGCCTTTTAAAATTAAGAATTAATAATTATGAGAATATGCTATTCCCAACTCTTGTTTTTTTAATTCTTAATTTGTGTCGTTCTTAACTCTTAATTCTTAACTCTTTTTTTTAACTCTAAATTCTCCTCTGGTCCTTTCTTTATTGCTTTCAGCATGATGCTTATTTCCACGGCAAGCAAGGCGGTGAAGAGGGCGAGGAAGATGAAGAACGTGAGGGCTACGCTGCCCGAACCCACGTTGCTCACTCCAACCCATGTGGGCATGAGGTCCTGGATAGCCCAAGGCTGACGACCAAACTCTGCCACGAGCCAGCCTGACTCGCTACAGATGTAGCCTAATGGCACAAGGGCGATGGCGGCAATGTTGAACCACTTGAACTTAGGTTGAGAGAGATCTTTCTTGAAAGAGAGGTAGAGGCTGACCACGAAGAAGAGCAGGAACAGCGAACCGAGACCTACCATCACGCGGAACGCATAGAAGCAGAGCGGAATGGATGGCACAAGGGATGCCTTGTCGGTGACGTAACCATAGCCGAAATACTTCATGTTCTTGTCTATGGAAGCTTTTAGCGTGGAGAGCTGTACAGTTTGTTCTGCCGATGGTTCCTTGCCCTTTAGCTCAGACTTCAGCTTTCGGTAGTCCTTCAAAGCCACGATGGCTTTCTTTCCACGGTCAATCTTCTCGTCAACCGATGGCTCTACGGTGCCGTCGGCTTTTTTGTATCCACCCTTCAGGATGTCGTTCACTCCAGGCACAAAACCGTCGATGTCGCGTGTGGCGAGGAACGAGAGAGCGTAGGGAATGTCAATCTTCAGGGCTGGAGACTCCTCGTTTTCGTAGTCGGGCTGAGAGAATGGATTGACAAGGGCTATTGCTGTCAGCCCCTGGTTTGTTCCACCGTTGTAGAGAGCTTCCATGGCGGCAAGTTTCATAGGCTGAACCTGTGCCACATTGTAGGCTGAACCGTCGCCAGTCTGCATGGCGAGGAGTATGCCCACAAGCCCCACTCCAGAACCCACGCGCAGACTCTTCAGCGCCATCTCCTTCTCACGCTTGCGGAGCAGATAGTAGCAGCTGACAGCCACGGTGAACAGCGCACCGATAATCCAAGCCGAGGTTACGGTGTGGCAGAACTTGTTTACAGCAAACGGAGAGAGAGCAACTTCCGCAAAGGAGACCATCTCGTTACGCATGGTGTCGGGATTGAAGGTGCAGCCAACGGGATATTGCATCCACGAGTTTGCCACGAGAATCCACCATGCAGAGAATGTGGCTCCAAGTCCAGTGAGCCAAGTGGAGGCGAGATGAACTCCGCGCGACACCTTGTTCCAACCGAAAAACATTATGGCAACGAAGGTGGATTCCATGAAGAATGCCACGATACCTTCCACAGCGAGAGGCGCACCGAAAATGTCTCCCACAAACCACGAGTAGTTACTCCAGTTGGTGCCGAACTGGAACTCAAGGATGATTCCCGTGGCAACACCCATGGCGAAGTTGATGCCGAATAGCTTTTGCCAGAAGATAGAGGTTCGTTTCCAGAAATCATTCTTCGTACGGTAATAGTACGTTTCCATGATTCCCATCACGAGTGCCAGTCCAAGTGTCAGAGGCACGAAGAGCCAGTGGTAGATTGCTGTGAGCGCGAATTGCGCCCTTGCCCAGTCCACGGCATACGGGTCGATGTTCATTAGTAGTTGTGTCATAATATTAATGTTTTAGAATTAATCGCCAAGTATTTCCGTAGCTACAAATTCCACCTCGTGACCTTTCTCGGCATTCTCGCCGATGTGGTCGTGGAAGAAGAACACCTTGAGGATGGCAAAAATGATGAACAGCTTCACCAGTATAACCATCCATAGCAGCTTCCCGAGCCTCATGTTGCGGAAGCCCTCGACATAGAAACGGAAAATTCTCTTTATCATAGTTCTCTTTATCTCTCTACTTCCCGAATTGCTTTATCACAAACTTGAAGTTGTAGTCCTTGTAGGGCAGACGATACTGCTCGAGAGGCCATGCGCCCCAGCTGTTTACGCAGGCAAGGCCTATCTGGCGCTTCTGCACGTGAACTTGGGTGAGCTGACGGGGAACGAGGTCACCGCTGTGGCGTCCCCATTTCTTATTTTTATCCATGCCGTCGTCGAGGTCCTCGGTGAGGTAGTTGAGTGCCGAACACTGCATAGGTGCGTCGCTCTCGAAGGTCAAGCCTTCGCCTGTCTGTTTGTCTATCACAGAGAAGGAACGCACGTCGGTGTGGTTGCCGCTCTCTTGCGGACGTATGTACTCGAAGTACTCGTCAGCCACGCGTGCCTCATACTTGCCAATGAACTCGCTTGAGTAGCGGTCGGAATAGTTCTCTACGGGTCCGCGTCCGTAATACTCTATGCTATTGAAGCGTTCAGGCATCTGGAGTTGCATGCCGAAGCGGAACATCTCAGGACCCTTCTCCTCCGTCTTGTCGGCATCGAAGTCTTGCTCTACAACGAGTGTGCCGTCGGGGCGCAGAGTGTAGATAAGCTTAAGGTCGCCCTTCACCTTCTCCATCTCAAATTCCACCTTCACAATGCGGTTGTTGCCCTCGGTCTCGTGGCAAATGTCTTTCACCTTCAGACCTGGCTCTTTCCATGGGGCGAAGTGGCGTTGGAGCTGTGCGCCGTAGTCGTTGTCAGTAGGTGCGCGCCAGAACTCCGGAGTAACCGACTCGCGCTCCACGAGCATCTCCTTGCCGTTAACGTCGAGATAGTCTATCATGCCCGACCACTTGCCAATGGTTACTGCCATTCCGCCTGCCTCCATCTTTATGAAAGCCTCTGTCTCGGTGAGTATAGGCAGTGTACCCTCCACCGTGGTGTCGAGGTTGGGGAAAGAGTAGGGGCGTACCACAGTCTGATATTTCGCCAGTGTTTGTCCTTTATCAACAAGCGGCTCGCCATTTTTAGACTTGAAATAGAATTGCAGAGTTATCTCAGCCTGTGGGTTCTGTCCCGCAAGTTCCGCTATCTTCTTTGCCACCAGGGGCATCGCTAAAGTCTTGCGCTGCTGTGGTGCTATGCCGTCGATATTGCAGTTGCTTTCACTGTAGCATGGCTTTCCGTCGATGTTTACACTGATGTCGAGCACCGCATAGTCGGTGTTTCGGAAGAAGTTTTCGTTATAAACCGTGAATTTTCCCGCAGCGGCATCCACGTTCTCCACCCAGAGGTTCTGGTAATAGTAAGCCACCTCGTGAGCATGTGGGTTTAGTCGGCGGTCGGGGGCGATGATTCCGTTGCAGTTGAAGTTGTAGTCGCTGGCAGGATAGCGTCCGTAGTCGCCACCATAGGTGAAGATGGTGCGTCCGGTTGTTCGGCTCTTGTCGCGCAATCCTTGGTCAACAAAGTCCCAGATGTAGCCTCCTTGATATTTCGGATATTTGCGTATCAGATCCCAATATTCCTTGAATCCTCCCATGGAGTTGCCCATGGCGTGGGCATACTCGCACTGTATGAGCGGACGTGGATTGTCGCCCTTGGAGTATTTTTCACAGCCCTCATAGCCATAGTACATTGGGCAGAAAATGTCGGTCTTGCCGTTTTGACGTGCCTGCTCGTACTGGCATGGGCGAGTCTTGTCAGTAGCTTTCACCCAGTCGTAGGCACGCTCGAAGTTCACTCCATAGCCAGCCTCATTGCCAAGGCTCCACACCACGATGGAGGGATGGTTGCGCAGCGTGAGCACGTTTGCCTGGTTGCGTTCCATGTGTGCCAGTTCGAAGCGTGGGTTCTTTGCCAGCGTGGCATCGTCGTAGCCCATTCCGTGCGACTCGATGTTTGCCTCGGCAGTGACATAGAGTCCATACTTGTCGCAGAGGTCGTACCAGCGCGGGTCGTCGGGATAGTGGCAGGTGCGCACGGCGTTGATGTTGAGCTGCTTCATGATCTTGATGTCTTGAATCATGCGCTCCACGCTTACCACATAGCCAAAGTCGGGGTCGAGCTCGTGGCGGTCGGCTCCCTTTATAAGCACAGCCTTTCCGTTGACGAGCATCTGTCCGCCCTTTATCTCAACATTTCTGAAACCCACTTTCTTGCTCACTGTCTCCACTTCCTTTCCGCCGTTGCGGAGTGTGATGTCCAGTGTATAAAGATAAGGTGTCTCAGCGGTCCATGCCTTCACGTCTTTCACCTCTATCACGCCTTTCGGACAGGGTGACATTTGGGGCAGTGTCACGTTTTCCACTGTCTTGCCCTCTGCATCCTTAAGTGTCAGTTCCACAGTGGCATGTTTGTCGCCTGTAAGAGGCAATTCAAAGGAGAGTTGTCCCTTGGTGTAGTTTTCGGTGAGGCCGGCATTGAGCACAATGTCCTTTATGCGTGTCTTTTCGCGAGAGTAGAGATACACTTCGCGTGCTATTCCAGTAAAGCGCCAGAAGTCCTGATCCTCAAGGTATGATCCGTCGCACCAACGCATCACTTGCATGGCGATGAGGTTCTTTCCCTTCTTCAGGTATTTTGTGATGTTGAACTCGGCGGCAATCTTTGAGTCCTCGCTATAGCCCACATACTTGCCGTTGACCCACAGCGTGAGGTTGCTCGTTGCCGAGCCCACATGAAAGAACACGTCCTGTCCCTGCCACTGCTCAGGCAACGTGAACTCGCGGCGGTAGGAACCGCAGTAGTTGTCGAGTTCTCCGATGTAGGGAGGTTCGCTCTTGAAGGTCGTTGCCCAGGAGTAGCCTACGTTGCGGTAGATGCGGTCGCCGTAGCCGTTTATCTCGAATAGTCCCGGTACGGGAAACTCCACCCATTGGGAGTCATCGAACTGCGTCTTGAAGAAGTCCTTTGGACGGTCGTAGTAGTTTTTTACGAAATTGAACTTCCACATACCCTCCATAGAGAGGAAACGTGCGGATGCGGCCTTGTCGCCCTTCTCGGCGAGAGACTTGTTCTCGAAGGCGAAGAAGTTGTCGCGACGCTCTTCGCGGTTTTGCTGGTTTAGTTCGGGTGTGTTCCATGCCATGGGTTTCTGTGCCATTGCGTCGGCAAGAGCAAAGAGTCCGCAAATGGCGGTAATGAATAGTTTTTTGTTTGTTTTCATAAATGCTATTTGAATAATTGTATGTATTCTTATAGAGTTTTTAATTATTGCTGCAAAATTAATAAATTATTTCATATCCGCAATGTTTTTTCCAAACTATTTTTTGCAAAGGTGAAAAAAAGAGTACTGCCAGCAACTTTCTTATGAGATGTGGAGACCAAAGAAAAAGGCGCAACGCCAATTGACGCTACGCCTTTTATGCTTTTTTTTAGAACGTGTAACCCAACGTGAGCATCACCTGATGTCGTTTGTCGCTCACCTTCACCGTCTCCGGTGCTTCGTAGAATGACATGTAGGGTGTGAATGAGCCGTTGGTGGTGTTGTACTGGTAGGCAAGGTCGATGTTGAACTTGTCTATGCGGTAGCCAACACCCGCTGTCACGCGGTAGGTATCTTCCCAGTTGGTATAGTCGGTGGAAGAGGAATAGTAGTTGCCAATAGAGTTCAGTGTTACATCTTTGTATCCGTTTTTCTCAAACATCGGCGACAGGTAGTTGAAGCCGAGTCGTATGGCGAAACTTGGATCAGGACGTAGTTCAGCACCCACTTTCAGAGTGGAAACTGCCTTGAGGGTTTTCTTCGTGTGGTAGTTCATCGCCCTGTCGCTTGAGCTTGTTTCACCGCCGTAGATATCGTAGCCGTCGATTTCGCGGTTGTCGGTCTTGCCATAGTCGGCAAACTCGTATGACACTCCCAGGGCGAGCATGTTGCCCACGGTGTGACCGAGGCTTGCGCCGAATCGCCATGGCGAGTTGAGGCGGAAGTCGTAGTCGCTGGAAATATAGCCCTGCGCATTGCGTCCCGAATTTTTGTCAACCACGTGAAGCTCAGTGTAGTTTGACGTTGTCAGATCGTAGAATGTCGGTGTGCTCACGGAGAAACCGAATCGGAATGGACTTTCGGCAATGGGGCGTACGATTACTCCCGCCTTGAAATCAAATCCGGTACCAGTGATGCGTTGTTCATCGACAAGGAGCGCTCCGCCGTAGTTGTCTGAAAACACTTCTTCATATTCGGAGTATGCATTGTAGTGTACGTCGTGAATTCCTATGGTCAATCCAAGATATACTTTATCCTTAATGTTGCCGCTTACGTTGAGATCGTATTTCCCTATGTAGCCATGCTGTTGACGTAGCATGTCGTAGGTGTCGCTTTCATAGTAGCCCCATCTCCATTCTGGTTTGGCTTGAGGATCATAGAGCGTATAGTTCATGTGTAGAAGGTCCACCTGATTGCTGCTGAGATTGTCGGAGTAGAATCCGTTTTTGTCTTCCTCGATAGAGATGATTTCTTTGTCAGCTTTGTCGTAGGTGAGCTGATTTTGCGAGCTGCGGTTTGCGCGTCCTGAGGCATGTAGTATATTGTTGAAGTCGCGGCTCTTTGTGTAGTTGAACGCAAAATTGAGGAACGAGTTACGTCCTGTCCGCATGCTATAGACGAAGCCCGCCTGGTCGAAGCTGGCGTGTGTTTTGTCGGCTCCGTCCATTTTTGGTGCATCCTGTTGTGAGATTATTCCGAACGAGAGGTTGGCCGAGGAGTGGCGGAAAAGGCCAATACCCGCAGGGTTGGTGCTGATGGTTGAGATGTCGGCTCCCAAAGCCTCCATTGCTCCACCCATACCCACATAGCGTGCCGTTCCGTTAAGCTCAGGACGCAGAAGAGTAGCGTCCTGATATGTTTCCTGTGCCGTAGCTGTCAAAGTCAACATTGCAGCGGCTATCATTATTGTATGTTTCTTCATTGTTTTTTCTTATTTTGTTCAATTTTCAATATTCCTTATCTTCTTCCACCATTACGTGCTCCGCCGCCGCTGAAAGAGCCTCCTCCACGGCTTCCGCCGCTGAATGAACCTCCGCCAAACGAGCCGCTACGGCTACTGCCACCAAACGAACCGCTGTTATAGGAACTGTTGGAACGTGAAGAACCAAAGTCGCGTGTGTTGCGGGAGGTGTTGTTGCTGTTGTTCTGTCTGTTGTACCAGTTGTTAACGCTTGTAGTGGTGCGTGAGCTATTGCGTGCGCCGTTTATCTGGCGATCGCGAGATGAGATTCCCGACGAGAAAGAACGGCTTGCCGCATGATTAGTTGCGTTATTGCCTAACAGACGGTTGGACCCACTGGGAAGAGTGCCCATCACGCTATGTCCAGTGCCACGCGAACGGAATGTTGAAGATGCCACGTTGTGGTTATGGCCTCCACCACCAATAATAACAGTGTGGTGTGGATAGTAGCCTCCCCAACCGTAAAACCATGGGTCGTACCATCCGTACCAGCCTCCCCAACCGTAATAGCTATGC
>CALZDK010000080.1 GCA_945637645.1 uncultured Prevotella sp. | reverse complement strand
GTGGCTATGGCAAGCACGTTGGGGTCGAAGATAATATCCAACGGATTCATACCAACCTCTTGAGTAAGAATACGGTATGCGCGTTCGGCAATCTCTATCCTGCGCTCGTAGGTGGTTGCCTGTCCCTTCTCGTCGAAACACATCACCACCACCGCGGCTCCATATCTCATCACGTCTCGGGCGTGACTCTTAAACACCTCTTCGCCTTCTTTCAGTGATATGGAATTGACGATGCACTTTCCCTGCACGCATTTCAGTCCTGTAGTTATCACTTCCCATTTTGAGGAATCGATCATAACAGGCACTCGTGTCACATCGGGTTCGGCGGCAATGAGATTGAGGAATGTCTTCATTTCCTCCTCGGCGTCGAGAAGTCCGTCGTCCATGTTCACATCTATCACCTGGGCTCCGTCGGATACCTGCTTTCTTGCAATGCCTATTGCCTCGTCGTAGTTTTTCTCCTTTATCAGTCGGAGAAATTTCCTTGATCCTGCCACGTTGCAGCGTTCACCCACATTGACGAAACCTAACTCAGGGGTAACGTCGAGAAGGTCGAGGCCGCTCAGCCACATTGTCTCAGGAGTAGACTTAGGCTTGCGTGGTTTCTTTCCTTCGGCAAGTGAAGCGTAGCGAGAGATGAACTCGTCGGTAGTGCCGCAGCATCCACCTACGATGTTCACCAAACCCTCGTCGATGTATTCGCCTATCTGGGGTGCCATGCTTTCAGCAGTCTCGTCATATTGACCCATGGAGTTTGGCAGTCCTGCGTTGGGATGCGCGCTCACAAACCAAGGAGCCTTTCTTGCCAGTTCGGCAATGAAAGGTTTCATCTGTCGTGCGCCGAAGGAGCAGTTGAGTCCTATGGAGAAAATAGGGTAGGAGGCCACGCTTGCCATGAAGGCATCGAGAGTCTGTCCGCTGAGTGTTCTTCCGGCGAGGTCGCTCACCGTGACGGAGAGCATTATGGGAAGATTTTTCCCGAATTTCCCCATTGCAGTGAGTGCCGCGTCTATCGCTACCTTTGCGTTGAGAGTGTCGAAAATTGTTTCTATGAGGATGATGTCCGCACCGCCTTCAATCAGTCCCTCCATCTGTTCCGAGTAGGCTGAGAACAGTTGGTCGTAGGTCATGTCGCGCCTTGCGGGGTTGCTCACGTCGGGACTCATGGAGAGAGTCTTGTTGGTAGGCCCAACAGAACCTGCCACAAAACGTGGCTTTTCAGGAGTGCTGTATTTTTCAGCCACTCGTTTCGCTATGCGTGCTCCCTCGAAAGCCATCTCGCGGCTATGATCCTCAAGGTGATAGTCTGCCTGCGAGATACGCTGAGAGCTGAAAGTGTTTGTAGAAATAATGTCGGCACCTGCTTCGAGATACTTTCTGTGTATGTCTTCTACAATGTGCTGGCATGTTATGTTGAGCATGTCGTTGTTGCCCTTCATCTGTGTTGTGGCGTCGGCAAAACGGCTGCCTCTGAAATCCTCTTCCGTAAGGCCGTATTTCTGAATCATGGTGCCCATGGCTCCATCGAGAATCAGAACACGTTCCTTAGCAATATCTTTAATATCCATACTCCTGATAATTAATAATGCTTCATCGCCCTATCCATTTCCCTTCTGTCCTCCTTTTCCTTCAGGGTCTGTCGCTTGTCGAACACTTTCTTACCCTTGCAGAGGGCAATATCCATCTTGGCGCGTCCGTTTTGGTCGATGAAAACGAGCAGGGGCACTATGGTGTAGCCCGTCTGTTTTGTTGCGCTCTCAAGTTTTTGTATTTCCTTCCTGTTGAGCAACAGTTTTCTGTCGCGTTTCATCTCGTGGTTGTTGTATGAACCATAGAAATAGGGGCTGACGTTCATTCCCTTAACCCAAATCTCACCATTGGTGATGAAACAGAAAGTGTCCACCAACGATGCTTTTCCAAGCCTGATGGACTTTATCTCTGTTCCTGTCAGCACGATGCCCGCAGTGAAAGTCTCGATGAAGAAATATTCAAACGAGGCTTTCTTGTTGCGTATGTTGACAGGACTTTTTTTTCTTATGTTCAATTCGTCCTTGTTCATTCTTCTTTTACTGTTGCAAATCGTTCAATGTTGTTGTCGATATATTCAGCCACCTGCGCTGTCCAGCGTTCTTCGTTCTCCACGAACTCATCGTCGAACTCGTCGAATTCAGGCATCTTCTCAAACAGTTCCATGAACTCGTCGTCGGAGCAATCGCGCATTATCTCGTCCTTGTGTGTCCAGTAGAGTCGTTTCACGTCGTATATCATTTTCGACAGGTCTTTCAGTCCCCATACCTTTATTGCCTTGGCAAAGGGATTGAGGAAGATGAAGTCGCCGTAGCCGTTGTGTATCAGCTGCACGAAACCTCCGTCCATCACCTCTTCGTGGAGGGCATGGTAAGCCCATAGAGTCAGCTGGTCGGCGTTGAGATTAGCCATGCTCTCGGCTGTCAGTTCACCTCCCACCGCCTCTGATATGGCGTTGAAAAACACATCGACAAACTCGTCCATTCCTTCTCCTGCCGCACGTCGCAGGTCTGAATCTTTCACAAAAATCTCTTTCATACGAGTGCAAAGGTAATAATAATGTGTGAAACGGCAAAATAAATTTGTCTTTATTTTGTTTTTTGCACGAGATAGTCACAAACAAACGGAAAGAGACTCATGTCATTTTCTTGATTAACTCGACGAAACGCGCTCCGTATTTCGCTTTCTTGTGCTCGCCGATGCCCGACACGTTTCCGAAGTCGTCGAGCGTTGTCGGCTTCGATGTGGCGAGATTGTGGAGCACCTTGTCGCTGAAAACGATGTAGGGCGGGAAACCTTCCTCGTCGGCACATTTCTTCCTGAGAATGCGTAGTGCCTCGAAAAGGTTCGGGTCTTCCTCGTTTGTCGCCACATTGGTGAAATGCGGGATGACAAGCTGTATCTTCTTGTTCTTCCTGCTCCTCTTTGCCAATGGCAGCACATCTTCGGCAGGCTGACAGAGCAATGCCTGTTTCCTGCTCCAAAGCACATCTTCTCCTGCCGCCGTTACCTTGACAGCGTCAGCCTTGTCGTACTCTATGTCAAAGAAGCCCAGCTGCATCATCTGTAGCATGTAGTCTCTCCACTGCTTGGTTGTAAGTTCTTTTCCCACGCCGAATGTCGGCAGGCGGTCATAGCTTTTTCGTACAACGGTCGGAGACTTTATTCCCTTTACTATTTCAATTATTGTTGATACTTTTGCCTCCTCTCCTGTGCGCTTTGCCGCACTGAGTGCCATCTGCACATATCTTGTCCCGTCGAACCTCTTTGGAGGGTCTTGGCAGACGTCGCAGTTGTGGCAATCGTGGTCGGAAACCTCGTTGAAGTAGTTCAGCAGGATTCTTCTGCGACAAACACTCGACTCAGCATACTCCTGCATCCTGCGCAGCTTGTCGGCATTTATCTCCCGCTGTCCGCTCTCCTTGACGAATTTCTCAAGCATAATGATGTCGTTCATGGAATAGAAGAGGATGGTCTCCGCCGGAGCTCCATCGCGCCCTGCTCGTCCTATTTCCTGATAGTAGCTTTCTATGCTCTTGGGCATGTTGAAGTGTATCACCCAGCGTACGTTGCTCTTGTCTATTCCCATGCCGAAGGCAATGGTGGCGCACACCACGAGGATGTCGTCCTGCTTGAACTTTGCCTGTGTGAGAGTGCGGTCGGCTGCAGGCATACCTGCATGGTAGGCAGCGGCATGTATGCCGTGGGCGTTGAGCTCATTTGCGAGTTTCTCTGTGCTTGCCCTGCTGAGGCAATAGACTATACCTGCATCAAGAGGGCGCGCCTTGATAAAATTTATGATGAATGATGTCTTTTCCTTTGGCGTATAGCCCTTTTTGACAGCGAGGCTCAGGTTTGGGCGGTCGAAACTGGAGATAAATTCCCTTGGGTTGTTAAGTCGCAGCTGCTTGATTATGTCCAATCGAGTTATCCTGTCGGCAGTGGCAGTGAGAGCCATGATGGGAACGTCGGGAAAGCGTTGGCGGATGTCGCCGAGCTGCGAGTATTCAGGTCGGAAGTCGTGTCCCCACTGGCTTATGCAGTGTGCCTCGTCGATGGCAATGAGGGAGATGCGCATCTGTGAGAGAAGGAAGGGGATCTCGGTCATGAGCCTCTCTGGTGACATGTAGAGGATTTTCACGTCGCCAGAGACTACGCGGCGGCGTATGGTGGTGTCGATGCCGAGGTCGTGAGAACTGTTGAGAGCCTCCGCCTCAATACCGTTCGCCTTGAGAGCCTCCACCTGATCCTGCATTAGGCTAATGAGAGGGGAGACGACAATGCATGTCCCAGGCATCAACATGGCAGGCACCTGATAGCAGAGGCTCTTGCCTCCGCCAGTTGGCATAAGCACGAGAGTGTCGTGTCGCTGCATTGCCGAGCTGATGATTTCCTGCTGGTTTTTTCTGAAGGAATCATAGCCAAAATATGTCTTTAAAACAGTCTTTGGGTCCATAAAAAGTCAATTTTGCTGCAAAGTTATATTTTTTTTAGAAAAAAAAGAAGCATAAATGATTATTATTTCAATTTTTTTTGTATTTTTGCCGATGAAATAATAATCAAACAACTCTAAGGTTTATGGCTAAGTACAATATTACCGAGAAAAAAGAGAAGGAGGCGGCCTACAGAACATTGGTAAATCCGCAGTTGATGGACGAGATGAAAGAAAAAATCCTCGACATCATAGTTATGAAAAAGAAATACAAGGACAAGGACTATTCCGCAAAGCAGCTGGCAGAGGACCTTGGTACCAACACAAGGTATATCTCAGCCGTGGTGAACGTGAGGTTCCACATGAACTACACATCTTTCGTAAATAAGTTCAGAATTGAGGAGGCTATGACAATCCTGACAGACAAGCGCTACAAAGACCTTAACATGGAGGAGGTGAGCGATATGGTGGGATTTGCCAACAGACAGTCGTTCTATGCCTCGTTCTACAAGATTATGAACATGACACCACGCGACTATCGTGTGCAGCACCAGGCTCAGCAAGCCAAGGCTAAGGCTGCACGCATGAAGAAAAAACAGAAAGAAGAAGAATAATGAGAGAAACGACTTCAGACTTTAACTATTCTGATGAACGTTTTGCCGATATACAATTGCTCAGATACCGTCTCGACGGGTTTGAGCAATTGTCTGTTGTGCAGAAAAAGTACATCTACTGCTTAGCACAGGCTACCCTATACGGACGCGATATTACTTTCGACCAGTTCGGTAAGCACAACCTCAAGATAAGGAGTGTGCTGGAGACCGTTGTTACATCGGAGGGTGTAAACCATGACAACGACGACTTCCGGGAGCTGGAAGTTTACCTTAAGAGGGTGTGGTTCTCAAACGGCATACACCATCATTACGGACAAGAGAAATTCATCCCTGGCTTCTCGGAGGACTATTTCCGCCGAGTGGCGAAGAAAGCGTGCCTTGAGGATGGAGGATTCGGCAACGAGTCGGATGTGGAAGAGTTGATAGACGAGATTGCCATTGTGATGTTTGACCCTAAGGTTGATGCAAAAAGGGTGAACAAGACTGAAGGAGAGGACCTCGTGGTAACCTCGGCTTGCAACTACTACGACGGTGTGACGCAGCAGGAGGCTGAGGACTTCTATGCGGCACTGAAAGCCACTTGCCCGGAGAACACGCCTTCATTCGGACTTAACTCCCGCCTGACACGAAAGAACGGAGAACTGCAAGAAGAAGTGTGGAAAGTTGGAGGCAAGTATGGACAGATATTGTCGAAAATTGTCTTTTGGCTGGAAAAGGCCCGTGAGTTTGCCGAGAACAGCAGGCAGAAGAAAATCATCGACTTGCTTGTGGAGTACTACAAGAGCGGCGACCTGAGAGTGTTCGACGAGTACTCAATAGAATGGATAAAGGAAACTGAGGGCGATATTGACTTTATCAACGGATTCATAGAGGTCTATGGAGACCCGCTGGGGTTCAAGGGATCTTGGGAAGGCATCGTGGAATATAAAGATGTGGAGGCTACTAAGCGCACAGAGAAAATCAGCGGCAACGCACAGTGGTTTGAGGACCACTCGCCAGTGGACCCACGCTTCCGCAAGAAGAAAGTGAAGGGAGTATCGGCAAAGGCAATATGCGCTGCTATGCTCGGAGGAGACGAATATCCTTCAACCGCAATAGGCATTAACCTTCCGAATGCCGACTGGATACGTGCACAACACGGAAGCAAGAGCATTACGATAAGCAATCTCACCGATGCCTACAGCAAGGTTGCCAAGGGCAACGGCATGTTGGAGGAGTTTGTCATCGACGCAGACACCGTGGCAATGATACGCAAATATGGCGACATCTGCGACGAGCTGCACACCGACCTGCACGAGTGTCTTGGACATGGCAGCGGACAACTGCTCCCAGGCACAAGTCCCGACGCGCTGAAAGCATACGGAAACACGATAGAAGAGGCGAGGGCAGACCTCTTCGGACTCTACTATATTGCCGACAGGAAACTGGTGGAACTCGGACTTCTCAACGATGCCGAGGCGTATAAGTCAAACTATTATACATATGTGATGAACGGACTGCTGACGCAGCTCGTGAGAATAAAGCCTGGACACTGTATAGAGGAGGCTCACATGCGCAACCGTGCCCTTATTGCCCGATGGTGCCTTGCCAATGGAGATGCAGTCAGCTTGGTGAAGCGAGATGGAAAGACCTTTGTTGCGGTGGATGACTACGAGAAGTTGCGCGCACTGTTTGCGAAACTCCTTGCGGAGATACAACGTATAAAGAGCGAGGGAGACTATGAGGCTGCACGCCAACTCGTGGAGAACTACGGTGTGAAGATTGACTCAGAACTGCACGAAGAGATATTGAAACGCTATAAGAGTCTCGACATAGCACCTTACAAAGGTTTCATAAATCCTGTGCTCAAGCCTGTAAGAGACAGTGATGGCAACATTACAGACATTGCCGTTGACTATACTGAAGGCTACAGTGATCAGATGCTACGCTACAGTAGGGAATACAGATGAAAAACAAGAAAAAAAATGCAAAACAACGAACAGCTAAATGAGCGTGTGAAGGAAATAAAGCAGTCGTTCCGACTGATGATGGACGGAGTGGCATCGCAGTCAATGCGCGAGAAGGGACTTGACTATCACGTCAACTGGGGAGCGTCGATACCGATGTTGCGCAAGAAGGCGGCAGAGATAGGCAAGGACTATGACTTGGCAATAGCATTATGGAAAGAGAACGTGCGCGAGTGCAAGATTCTCGCGACAATGATAATGCCTGCCGACAAGATATTGCCAGAGGTGGTGGATATTTGGATGGAGCAGACACCTTCGCAGGAGATTGCAGAGATGGCATCATTCAATCTCTATCAGCATCTTCCCTTTGCCGCCCAGAAAGCTTACGAGTGGATAGCGGCTTCCGACGACATAAGACAGCTTTGCGGTTTTCATGTCCTCGCCAGAATCTTCGGACGTGGTCAGGAACCAAACGAGAGAGGCATAAACGAGTTTGTCGACCAGGCTCTGACAGCGCTTCAAGGACCTTCTCTCGCAGTGAGGAAGGCAGCGTTGGCAAGCGTGATGAGGTTCGCCGATTTGGGACTCGTATATGAGAGATTGGCAAAAAACGCCACTAAACGCATCAATTTAGATGTTTTTTAGACAATAATTGTGTCTTCTTTCATAAAAAATATGTAATTTTGCGCCGAGATAATGCGAAGTGAATGAAAAAGGAAGAGTTAAAAGTAAAGGCGAGGAACCTTCTGGACAACTATCTTCAGATGAATAATCATCGAAGAACTCCAGAGCGATATGCCATTCTCGACGCCTTGGCTGATATGCCGGGACACTTCACTCTCGACGAGCTTGGGAAAAAACTCGGCGAGGAGTTGAGATTTCCTGTCAGCCGTGCCACCCTATACAATACTCTAAACCTTTTCATCAAGTTGCGAATAGTGATAAGGCATCATCTTGCAAGCACCACGACCTACGAGTTGTGCCAACCCGACGGGGGCAACGTTCATCAGGTGTGTACAAACTGCGGAAAGGTGACTGAGGTTAGGTCGCAGGACGTGGACGAGGCGATAGGAAGGTTGCATCTCAAGAGGTTCAAACGCGACGGTTATGCTGTATATATCTATGGCATCTGCAGCACATGTCAGGCAAAGATAACGAGACAGCGCCGTGGAAACTGATATGTGGAACGAGACTATACGAGAAACTTAAAAAAATAACAGATATAAAAATGAACAAAGGTAAAGTAGATGTCCTGCTCGGTTTGCAGTGGGGCGACGAAGGAAAAGGAAAAGTCGTTGACGTGTTGACACCACACTACGACGTAGTAGCACGTTTCCAAGGAGGTCCAAACGCAGGACACACCCTGGAGTTCGAGGGCGAGAAATATGTTTTGCGCAGCATTCCTTCTGGCATCTTCCAGGGAGGAAAGGTGAACATCATAGGCAATGGAGTGGTTTTGGCTCCAGACCTGTTTATGGACGAGGCAAAGGCTCTCGAGGCTTCAGGTCATAACCTCAGACAGCGCCTGCACATCTCACGCAAGGCACATCTCATCATGCCTACTCACAGAGTGCTCGACGCAGCATACGAGGCTGCAAAGGGTAAGAGCAAGGTGGGCACAACAGGAAAGGGTATCGGACCTACATACACTGACAAGGTGTCGAGGACAGGTCTTCGGGTAGGTGACATCTTTGAGGACTTCAACCGCAAGT
>CALZDK010000079.1 GCA_945637645.1 uncultured Prevotella sp. | reverse complement strand
CTCATTATTCTCTTAGGGTCGCACACGAGTTTTTCCAACTGATTCAACACGCTGTTGGGGTTTTCGTAGTCCTCAACCTTAAGATGATGGTGAACTACGGTATGGACAAGATGAAATTCGGACAGGCAGTGAAGTCGGGCGAGTCGATACGCCTCGTAGCCGACCTTCAGGCTATTGCCAACCTCCGTGGCACCGTGAAGGCAGAGATAAAGTTCTCTATAGAAATTAAGGACCAGAAGAAGAAGGCTCTTGAGGGAGTTGCCACTTTCCTCTACTACTTTAATTAGAGGCAAGAGGCGAGAAAGAGACGATGAAGGTATCGAGCATAGTGATAAAGATATTGTTGCCGCTGGTTCTCGGCGGAGCGATACTCTATTGGATGTATAGAGGTTTCGACTTCAGCAGCATAAGACATGTCCTGCTTAATGAGATGGACTGGACGTGGATGTTGCTCTCGTTTCCTTTTGGCATACTTGCTCAGATGTTTCGTGGCTGGCGCTGGAAGCAGACCCTTGAACCCATTGGAGAGCATCCGCGACACTCCACGAGCATAAATGCCGTGTTCCTTTCCTACGCCGCAAGCCTACTGATACCACGCATAGGCGAGTTTACGCGCTGTGGAGTGTTGAAACGCTACGACGACATCTCGTTCTCCAAAGCCCTCGGAACGGTCGTTACCGAGCGTGCCATCGACTCGTTGGTGGTGGCTGGCGTGTCGGGAACAACTTTGCTGTTGCAACTTCAGGTGTTCAACGTCTTTTTCGACCGCACGGGAACAAGTGTTGATTCCATCCTAAGCCGTTTCTCGATTGCAGGCTATTTCGTCACTTTCGTCTGCGGCATAGCAGCCCTCGTGTTGCTCCATTTCCTTCTGAAGAAGCTCTCCATATATAATAAGGTGAAAGCCACATTGGGAGGAATATGGGAAGGCGTGGTATCGCTGAAGAACGTGAAGAACATTCCGCTTTTCATCTTCTTCACCTTCGGTATCTGGGCAAGCTATTTCCTACACTACTACCTCACGTTCTTCTGCTTCGACTTCACCCAAGACCTCGGAATAGGTTGCGCCATGGTTACCTTCGTGGTGGGAAGCATAGCTGTGCTCGTGCCCACTCCCAACGGCGCTGGACCATGGCATTTCGCAGTGAAAACGATGCTGATACTCTACGGAGTGGCTGACGAGCACGCTCTCTATTTCGTGCTGATAGTCCACACGGTGCAGACAATGCTCGTGATACTGCTCGGCATTTGGGCAATGCTGGCACTGAACTTCACAAAAGTAAAGGCAGCACAAACGCCGACTTCTGAAACAGACACTTTTTGCATAACCAATAATAAAGAATCACTATGAGCGAAATTAGAAATCTAACACCAGAGTGCATCTGGAAGAATTTCGATGCACTGACACAAGTGCCACGTCCATCAGGGCATTTGGAAAAAGTTCAGCAGTTCCTTCTCGACTTCGCTGCTCGTGTGGGCGTGGAAGCATTCAAGGATTCTGCCGACAACATCGTGATGCGCAAGCCTGCATCACCGGGCATGGAGGACAGAAAGGGAATTATTCTGCAAGCCCACATGGACATGGTTCCACAGAAATCGCCTGAAAGCACACACAACTTCGAGACAGACCCCATACAGACATATATCGACGGAGAATGGGTGAAAGCTAAAGGCACTACACTTGGAGCTGACAATGGACTTGGTGTGGCAACTATCATGGCGGTGATGGAAGACAAGACACTGAAGCACGGACCTATAGAAGGACTCATCACTGCCGACGAGGAAACAGGACTGTTTGGAGCCAACGGCCTTCCAGAGGGTGAACTGAATGGCGACATCTTGCTGAATCTTGACTCTGAGCACTGGGGCAAGTTCGTGATAGGAAGTGCCGGCGGCATAAATGTTACCGCAACGCTCGGATACAAGGAAGTGGAAACAGACAGCGACGATGTTGCAGTGAAAGTTACTCTCAAGGGATTGCGTGGAGGTCATTCAGGACTTGAGATAAACGAAGGACGCGCCAACGCCAACAAGCTGATGGTACGCTTCGTTAGGGAGGCAATAGCCGACTGCGAGGCACGTCTTGCATCATGGCATGGAGGAAACATGAGAAATGCCATTCCTTTCCAGGCCGTTGTGGTGTTGACATTGCCAAAGGAGAATGTTGAGGCGTTGAAGGAACTCGTTGCCGACTGGAAAGCTGACTTTGAGGACGAATACAAAGGCATCGAAAGCGGTATAGAGTTCTTCGCCGAAGATGTTGAGACACCAAAGATGGAATTGCCAGAGGAAATACAGGACAATCTCGTCGATGCCATCTATGCCGTTCACGACGGAGTGGTGCGTATGATTCCTGCCTATCCGCATGTCGTTGAGACATCAAGCAACCTTGCCATCATCGACATTGAAGGTGGAAATGCACTGATAAAGTTGCTGCCACGATCGGCTCGAGAGGACATGAAGGACTATGTCGTCAACATGATTGCATCTTGCCTTAACATGGCAGGCATGAAGGTTGAAACAGCAGGAAGCTATGGCGGTTGGGATCCGAATCCCGACAGCCCGATTCTACACCATCTGCTGCGCATCTACAAGGAGCAGAACGGCGAGGATGGCATTATACAGATTGACCATGCAGGATTGGAATGTTCCATCATCCTTGGAAAGTATCCTCACCTCGACGTAGTTTCGCTGGGTCCTACGATTAAGTCGCCTCACACCACAGACGAGCGTGCCCTGATAGCAACCGTAGAACCATTCTGGAAACTTCTGAAACAAGCGCTGGAGGAAATCTAAGGATATAAGAAGTTAAGGAGTTAAGGAGTTAGCTCCTTAACTCCTGAATTAACTCCTCCTTTTATGTTAAAAAAACGTTACGAGATAAAAAAATCTTCATTCTTCATTCTTCATTCTTCTTTTTTCTTACTATCTTTGCACCGCAAATTTTAAAAACAACAATATTTATGGACGATTATCACGCGGAAAACTTCAGAATTTAGGCGTGAGGGTGGCAAGACGCCAATCCTCTTGCCACAGGACTATTGTGACTTATAACTCAAAAAAAACGGATTGGCAACAATGAGAACATATTGGAACACCATAGGTGGACTCACCACCATAAAGGAATGGGAACCAAACTGTTGGATACAGGTTACTTGCCCAACAGAGGAAGACCAGCTGATGCTTGAGAAGCAGTTCAACATTCCCGACTATTTCATGTCTGACATAAGCGATACCGACGAGCGTGCCCGCTACGAGTACGACGACGGCTGGATGCTCATCATCCTGCGTATTCCTTACGTAAAGGAAATACGCTCTCGCACACCATACACCACTGTGCCGCTTGGCATTATACACAAGCGCGACGTAACCATAACGGTTTGCTACTACGAGACAAACATGATGATTGATTTCGTGAGCTACCAACAGAAACGCGGAGAGGGATTCACCGACTATGTGGACATGATCTTCCGCCTCTTCCTCTCTTCAGCCGTGTGGTATCTGAAACGTCTGAAGCAAATAAACAGCCTCATTGAAAAAGCGAAGAGAAACCTTGACAGAGAGGTGAACAACGAGTCGCTCATCGGACTTAGCCGCCTGCAAGACTCGCTGACATATTTCGTTACATCAATACGAGGCAACGAGACATTGCTCTCGAAACTGAAATTCAAACTACAGATAGACGAACTCGACGCCGACCTCATTGAGGATGTCAACATCGAGATGACACAGGCGAGGGAGACAACAAACATCTATTCCAACATTCTCGAATCCACCATGGACACCTATTCGTCCATCATCAACAACAACATGAACACGGTGATGCGAACGCTCACATCGGTGTCGATTCTCATGATGTTCCCAACGCTCATTGCCAGCTTGTTTGGAATGAATCTCATCAATGGAATGGAGACAAGTCGGTTCGGTTTTATCATTGCTTTGGTCATTTCAGTGGCAATTTCAGGGCTTTTTTGGTGGATTTTCCGCCACAAACGACTCATTTAGTAACTTTTTTGCAAAAAAACGTCATAAAATTAGGTGAATAAAAAATTTTTGCGTAAGTTTGTACCTAAATTTTCGTATCGTACCGATTCATTAACTAATAACACAGTGAAATGATGGACTCTCAAGAGAAAGACCTGGAGACAGGCAAGATTGAAGAAGTGAACAAAGTGGAAGAACCTCTAACAGCGGCCATTGAGCCCGAGGAGACTTCTGAAGTGGAAACACCTGCAGACAACGAGGCACCCGAAGTGGAGCGTCGAGTCTATGCGTCGAAGAAGGAAATCGTGGAGCGCATAAAGGAAATTGCGCATGGCGAGGAAAACCCCGACAAGGACGAAGTCGATTATCTAAAGACAGTGTTCTACAAGATGCACATCGCAGAGCGCGAAGCCGCATACAAGGCTTTTGTGGAAAGCGGTGCCGACCCGACAACTTTCCAAATCCTACCCGACGAGGACGAGGAGGTGTTCAAGGCTGAAATGGGCATCGTGAAGGAGCGTCGTGCAAAAATCTTCCGTGAGCAGGAGGAAGAGAAGGAGGCTAACCTGAAGAGGAAACTCGAAATAATTGAGAAGATAAAGACAATGGTTGGCTCTCCAGAGGAAGCCAACAAATCATATCAGGAGTTCAAAACCTTGCAGCAGGAGTGGAAGGAAATAAGGAACATTCCAGCGGCAAAGGTGAGCGAACTGTGGCGCAACTACCAACTCTATGTGGAGCAGTTCTACGACATGCTCAAGCTCAACAGCGAGGCAAGGGAATATGACTTCAAGAAAAACCTTGAGAAGAAGACACATCTTTGCGAGGCTGCTGAGAGATTGGCTGACGAGCCAGACACCATTAGCGCATTCCACCAGCTGCAGAAACTGCATCAGGAATACCGCGAGACTGGACCAGTGGCAAAGGAGCTGCGCGAGGAAATATGGAATCGTTTCAAGGCTGCATCAACGGTGATAAACAAGCGTCACCAACAGTATTTCGACGACATACGCAAGCGCGAGGAAGATAATCTCACACGCAAGACAGCACTCTGTGAGCGAATAGAGGCACTGATAGCAGAGCCAAACAAGAATTTTGCCGACTGGGAGAAGCACACAAAGGAGATTATCGACATTCAGACAGAGTGGAAGACCATTGGATTCGCTCCACAGAAGATGAACGTGAAAATTTTTGAGCGCTTCCGTGAGTCGTGCGACAAGTTCTTCAGCGCTAAAACAGAATATTTCAAAGCCTTGAAAGAGACCTATAAGGCAAACGCCGACAAGAAGCGCGCCCTGATTGAGAAGGCTAAGGAGCTGAAAGACAGTACAGAATGGAAGAAGACTTCCGACAAACTCATCGCCTTGCAGAAAGAGTGGAAGACAATAGGTGTGGTGCCAAAGAAACTTGGCGACCAGCTCTGGGAGGAGTTCCTCTCCACCTGCAACGCTTTCTTCGATGCACGCAATAAGGCAGGAGCAGGACAACGCAGCGAAGAGCACGCCAACTTGGAAAAGAAACGTGGAGTAATAGCACAACTTAAGCAGCTCGCTGAAGAGGCACAGGACGACGTGCAGCAGACAGTGCAGAAACTCGTGGAGGAATACAACGGCATTGGTCATGTGCCTTTCAAGGAGAAAGACAAACTCTACGACGAATACCACAGTGTGCTCGACGAAATATACAAGAAGCTGCACATCAACGTTACACGCAAGCGCCTCAACAACTTCAAAAACAAACTGAAGAATGTGGCTGAACAGGGAGGAAACGCACTCGACAACGAGCGTGCAAGACTGATGCGTCAGTATGAGCAACTGAAGAACGAGGCACAGACCTACGAAAACAACCTCGGATTCCTCAATGCAAGCAGCAAGAAGGGCAACAGCCTTATCGACGAGATGAACCGCAAGGTGCAGAAACTGAAGGACGAAATAGCCCTCGTTCGCGACAAGATAAAGGCTATCGACCAGCAGAAATAAGAAACAGTAATAGTTTTGACGTTTTAATAGTTTGAGGAGTTTGGGGAGTTAATCTTTCAAACTCCTCAAACCTTTCTCAAACCTTTCTCAAACCCTCTCAAACCCTTCTCAAACCTTCTCAAACCTCTCTCACACCTCTCTCAAACCCTCTCAAACCTCTCAAACTTTAATTCTTTAATTTTTTAATTTTTAATTCTATCCCATCATCCACTTTGCAAGCGAGAAACCGCCGAAGATGAGCCACAGCTGAAGCATGAGAGCCAGTACAAAAGGCTTTGCACCTGCTTTCTTAAATTTCTCTATGCTTGTCTCAGCACCCAAGGCTGTCATTGCCATGGTGAGAAGGAAAGTGTCGAACGTGTTGATGAAATTCACCACCGACTCTGGCAGCAAGTCGAACGAGTTGAAACCAATAACAACGAGGAAGAGAATGGCAAACCATGGAATGTTTATCTTTCCCTTCTCGCCCATGTCGCTCTTTCCCGCAGCGGCGCGTGCCACAAACCAAGTGATGACAAGCAGCACAGGAACGAGCATCATCACGCGTATCATCTTCACAATAATGGCAATGGACGAAACTGACTCGCCCATGGCGTTGCCAGCACCCACAACGTGTGCCACCTCGTGGATGGTGCTGCCCGCAAATATTCCCATCTGCTCTGGAGTGAGGTCAAAAACACCATTGCGGTAGAGCACAGGATAGAGGAACATAGAGAGCGTACCGAAAATAACCACCGTAGAAACTGCCACGGCAGTCTTGTAGGCCTTTGTCCTTATTGCCGACTCTGCACCGAGCACTGCGGCTGCGCCACAAATGGCACTTCCCACCGATGTCAGTAGCGTAATCTCCTTGTCCATCTTCAGGAGTCTGCCAACAAACATTCCTATCGCCAGCGTGCCCACAACGATGATCGCGTCAACCATCACAGCTGTAAGTCCCACTGCCGTAACGTCTTGAAACGTAAGGCGGAAGCCATAGAGAACAATTCCCACCCTAAGTATTCGCTTTGAGCAGAACTGTATGCCCGGCACCCATGTCTCAGGCAGATTGTTGCGCAGAGAGTTGGCGTAGAGCATACCGAGCACAATGCCTACAATCATCGGTGATAGCCTCAACGAGGTGACGAAATCCATCTCTCCGATGTAGAAAGCGGCGCATGAGAACAATGTTATCAGCAGCACTCCATGCAGCATACTGCTCCTTTTTTCTGATATTTGCATATATTCAGCCTCCTTTAATCCTTAATTCAAAAACCCTTGCCGCTGCAACGCTTTTTTCAGTCCTTCCGACATTGCCTCATTGTCTTTCCTGGTATATCTGATGTCGGTGAAAATCTGCGCCAAGGTCTCCTTGTTGTTTATCTCGCAGAAGTGGCGGTTTTCCTCCAGTGCCTCTTTCTCTGCATAGTGGCTGTCGATGTCTGCTGCGGAATAGTCACTATAATGCTCCTCATGAACAAAGGCCGCAACTCCGAGGCGGTCTGTCAGCGGCGGATTCTCGTCGGGCCAACCGACTGTCAGTGTGGCTACTGGCATCACGAGTTTTGGCAGTTTCAGTGCGTCGATAATCATTTCCGGCATGTAAACCGTAGTGCCGAGGAAGCACAAGCCAAGTCCTCGATCCTCAGCCAGGTTGCAGAAAGTCTGCGTATAGAGCAGTGCGTCGGTTGCGGCATTGATAAACGAGAGGAAATTGTCGTATCCCGGATTCGCCTTGCGTTCCTCACACCATCTGGTGGTGCGGCGGAAGTCGGCGCATATTGTAAGTACAACAGGTGCCTGTGTCACCATTGGTTGATTGAAATGTGCCGGAGCGAGAGCCTTCTTTCCCTCTTCGCTGCGGGTCACCACCACGCTGTAGAGTTGCAGGTTGCCCATCGTCTGTGTTCGGGCTGCAAGCCCAAGCAGTTCCGTAAGCAACGTCTGGTCAACGTCCTTCTCCGCATAGTGTCTGATAGTCCTTCGTGTTTGAATTGTATTCATATCTATACCTTATTATAATAATACTGCAAAATTACAAATAAAAACCGAACTACCAAACGTTTCCCATAGAATAAAAATGTTTTTAGGCGGAATTGGGCAAAAAACGCAGAAAGAATTGTTGGATTCCAACTTATTTTTATAACTTTGCAGACATAAACAACTTAAATAACTATAGTAAATGCAATGAGACAATTCAACAAGTTAGTGGCAATAGAGCCGGTAAGCCTCACGGAATGGGGTGTGGATGAGATTAACAAGATGGCAAAAGAGGTGATTCTCTACGACGACATTCCGTCGGACGACGACGAGATAGTAAGTCGCATCGACGATGCCGATGCCGTTTTGCTAAGCTACACATCGCAACTCACAGCCAACGCCATGAAGCGTTGCCCAAACATAAAGTATGTGGGAATGTGCTGCTCGCTTTACTCTCCTGAGAGTGCCAACGTGGACATCAGGTATGCCGAACAGATGGGGATAACCGTGACTGGCATACGCGACTATGGCGACGAGGGCGTGGTGGAATATGTCGTAAGCGAGCTGGTGCGCCTGATGCACGGTTTCGGCGAAGAGCCTTGGGAAGGCAGGCCACGGGAGATAGGCGGACTGAAAGTCGGTGTCGTGGGACTTGGCAAGTCGGGAGGAATGATTGCAGACGCAATGCGTTTCTTCGGTGCCGAAGTGTCTTATTTCGCACGCTCAGAAAAGGCTTGGGCAAGCGAGAAAGGCTATCGCTTCATGCCTCTCGACGATCTGCTGGAGTGGAGCGACGTGGTGTTCTGCTGCCTCAACAGAAACACTGTGCTGCTGGGCGAGGAACAGTTCCGCCGCTTAGGCAACCATAAGGTGCTGTTCAACA
>CALZDK010000078.1 GCA_945637645.1 uncultured Prevotella sp. | reverse complement strand
TCCACTTGTCAACTTGTTCACTGACAGCATGTCACAGACATGCGAAACTTGAGTCAATCATCAATCATCAATGATCAATCCGCAACCCCAAGCCCGAAGAGGGCGAAGTCGCCTTTCAGAGGGTCGTCGGGAAACACTTGCAACATGGTGTCGGTGAGGCGGCGGGCTGTTGACATTGTGGCTGACGAACCTTTGAGGAGTCCGAAATTAACCGACTGGCGAACCACGTGGACATCCATGGGCATGATGAGTGTGCGGCGGGGGATGAAGTGGCTCCAAAGGCCCAAATCCACTGGCGATCCGCTGCGCGACATCCACCTGAGGAACATGCACAGCCGCTTGCACGACGACTTGGCGTTGATGGGGATGATTCCATGGGAGCCATTGTCGGCGAAGAAGCGCGTAAGGGCTTCTATTGCCGAGAGGGCATCGGAGGATCGACGACAGAGGAAGTCGCCCATGGTGCCATGCTGCCGCAGAAGGGTCTGATAGGCGGTGAGGAAGCGGTTGAACATATCGTTGTTGTAGAGCCGATAGAAGCAGGAACTGTTGCGAGGCACGATGTCGTGGAAAGCGCCTTCGGCAATCCACCGCGACATGTCGCCACCCGAAGCGTCGAGCAGCCTCTGTGTCTTTGCCATGAACTGCTTGCGGCTGCCGTAAGCCACCGACTGAGCCACGAAAGCCATGGCTTCCTGATTGGCTCGTCCCTCCACCTGGTGCATAAACCAGCTTGGGTCGCCCTGAATGAATTGGCGTGTCTCGTAGCGTTCGGCAAGGCTGCGCAGGGTGTCGATGGTGGATTGTGGGAGTGTGGGTGTCATCTGTTCTTGTGATTTACAAACCATGAGTGGGTTACGAGGATATAGAGAGCCAAGGCAACGCTGACGAGTGAGAGGGAGAAGATGAGGGCAAGCTGTTCGTTGCCGCTGAAGAAGGCGTAGCCGATGCCAACGCCGAGGGCTATGCCCGACTCCCAACCAAGGATGTAGGTGCTCTGTGAGGTGCCTCGCTGACAGTGGCGGCTCAGCTTTATGAAGAAGAGCAGGAATCGTGCTCCAACGATGCCTACGCCGAGGCCTATCATGGTGGGGGCGGCATAGTTGACAACGACGGCATGGCGTGTGACCATGAGGAGCAGGGCTGTGAAAACGAGTATAAGGCCTGTGACAACCTCGCTCTTCAGTTCGGCATTGATGAAGACAAAACGCTGGGCGAGGAGCGCGAGGAAGAAACCGAACATTATCATGCCGTAGAACGTGAAAGAGAGCTCCACGGACATTATAAGTCCTATGGCGACAGTGATGATGAACAGGTTGGCGAAGAGCAACGTTCCCGACGTGAGGAAGAAACGGTCGAGGCTGAACAGTGTGACGTTCTCCTCGGGGGCGCGGAAGGGGAAATCGACCATGCGGATGAGAACCACGGCAAGGAGGCAAAGGGCTACACACATGACGAGAACGGCGCCGAAGCCCCAAATATGGTTTACCACAATGCCAAGGAGAGGACCGAGGGAGAGGGCGAAACGCGCAAACCACGAAGAGCTGTGGTTTGCCTCGGTGCGCTGGAACGACTCGCTCGTATCGACAATGAGAGTGCTCGACAACACCATCTTGGCAAGTCCGAAAGTGGCTCCGAGGAGGAACCGCTGGCCAATTATCGCCCAGACATCAATCATGGTGATGTGGTTGTCGTGGAGATAATATATGGCGGCAATGAGCAATGCCATGATCAGTATTGCCCTGATGCAGACGGCATTGCGTCTGAAACGCTGTACGAGATAGGAGCAGAAAGTGCCGAAGGCGAAGAGTCCGAAAGCAAAGGCTCCCATCGACAGACCAGTGTAGAACGGTGAGAAATGCTCATAGCACATGAGCCATTGCGGCATGACCGGAAGGAGGGCATAGACAGACATCGTGACAAAGAGATTTGCCAACGACAAGAGCCAAAAGCCCTTATGCCACAGAGTGATGTGAACGGGAGTGTTTTGCGTGTTCATTGTGTCTTATTCTCAATATGATTCCTGCTCGTTGGGGAAGTCGCTGTTCTTCACGTCCTCCACATAGCGTCCGATGGCGGAGGTCATTATGTTGTTGAGGTCGGCATAGCGACGGAGGAAGCGTGGGGAGAAACCCTGGGTCTTGCCAAGCATGTCGTCAACCACAAGAATCTGTCCGTCGGTGCCATTGCCGGCTCCAATGCCGATGGTTGGCACTGCTATTGATGCGGAAACTTCGGCTGCCAACTTGGCTGGCACTTTCTCCAACACTATGGCGAAGCAGCCTGCGTCTGCCAATGCCTTGGCGTCGGCAGACAGTTTTGCCGCCTCTGCCTCGTTTTTGGCACGAACGGAATAGGTGCCGAACTTGTTGATGCTCTGTGGGGTGAGTCCGAGGTGGCCCATAACGGGGATTCCGGCGTCGAGTATTCGTCTCACTGTGTCTAATATCTCCACGCCGCCTTCGAGTTTCAGTGCGTCGCAACCGCTCTCCTTCATGATGCGGATGGCATTGAGCACTCCGTCTTTGCAGTCGGCCTGATAGCTTCCGAAGGGCATGTCGCAGACCACGAGGGCGCGCTTGGTGGCACGAACTACGGAACGTGCGTGATAGATCATTTGTTCTACGGTTATGGGGAGTGTGGTGGTGTTTCCTGCCATGACGTTGGAAGCCGAGTCGCCAACGAGGATGCCATCGATGCCTGCCTTGTCAACTATACCTGCGGTGGTGAAGTCGTAGGATGTGAGCATTGATATCTTCTCTCCTTTTTGCTTCATCTCAATGAAGCGGTGTGTTGTTACCTTGCGTGTGTCGCTTACCAAATACATATTTACAAAAAAAATAGGAATTATGAGTTATAAATTAGGAGTTTTGGATTAGCCTCAGACAGTCGTCGTAGCCGAAAGCAAGATAGTTGGCAATGACGGTGTCGGAATATGGGGCGATGCTCTCAGGGGAGTTGGTGGTGGAGAGGCCCACTACCTTCATCTTGGCAGCCCTTCCGGATTTCAGACCGTTGAAGCTGTCCTCGAACACAATACATTCGTCTGCCGTGGCATCGAAGCGTTGCGATGCCTTCTGATAGCAGTCGGGGTCGGGCTTGCTGCGCTCAAAGTCCTCAGAAGTGAGTATGGCGTCGAAGAGGGTCTTGAATCCCTCACACCTATTATATACTGCATTCATCTTGTCGAGGTTGGAACTGGTGACCACGGCTGTCTTCACGCCGTTGGACCGCAACTGCCTGACGAAAGCCTCAAAGCCGCTGACGAAGACAAAGTCCATCGTCTTCTCAAACTCGTTGAGCCTTTCAACAATGAGAGACTGTTTCGCCTTCAGATCGCCGTCGAAATGGCGGTCGAGAATCTGCAGAAGGGTCTGACCCTTTATCTCGTGTTCCAGACCTGGGCGGTCGGGGCGGAACTCACGGCACTGCGATCCCCAAAACTCGGTGTATTGTGGCTCGGTGTCGAAAACCACCCCGTCGAGGTCGAACAGTGCTGCCTTAAACGATATATTATCCATCTTTATTGGTTTTTGGGTGCAAAAGTAACACTTTTTTGCCAACTGACAAAGAAAGTGGGGAAAAATATCACTTTACGAGCATCTTGACCACGTTGACACAATGGAGCGACAGCATCAGCAACACTACAAGGGGGGCGGAACGGCTGATGCCCGCGAAAAACGATCCGAACACGTCGGGAACGGAACGGAAAGAGCCCTTGACAATGCCGAAAGTTATGGACGCTGACGTGAGCCAAAGGCTGATGGCGGGAACTACAGCCTCGCTGAACGGAGAAGGGAACAAACCGCCTGTGGCACTGAGCAGAAGGGCCTCGGGAAGCATGGTGAGAAGGCTGAGAGTGACGACGAAGACGAGGGTGATAAGGGCTACAACCCTTAGTCCCATGCGCTCACGATAGTGGAGCGACGCACCGCCGGACTTGGTACGCTGCACCACCGCATTCCACAAGCCACTCTCTTTCAGACTGCCCCACGCCATGGCAAGCAGCAAGAGGGCGACGAGCCATTTCGACACCATCGCAGCCATGAGATTGCGGAACATCCACCTCACCCCTTCGGCGGAAAGCGGATTGTTGAAACTGCCGAAGGGATTGGCGGCGCTGGCTATCCACACTACCATTATTGCCACTATCTCCACCACTACGACACAGAGGCAGAGATAGGAAATGTGCTTATTGTTCATCAGGACGAAGGTTTTCCAAGTCGAGGATATGAAGCTCAAGAGCCTTTACGGCAAGTCGTGTGGCATTGACGCTCATGTTTCCGTTGCCGTCGGGGAAGAGTTTTTGCACCAGTTCGTTCTGACGTTTTTCAAGACTTTTCACACCGAAGGGCATGCCACGGAGCGAAGCTATCTGGTCTTTGGTGTAGCCAAGGGCAAGATGGCGCAGGAAACGCTCGTCGTATTCGTCTATCTCATAGTCGAGCAAAGCCTCTTGGCGTGCCGACTGTTTGCTCACGGTGTGCTTGAAAATCTCCACTATGCGTTTCATTATAGGCTCGTTGAACACCAGTGCCTTGCCGGACATCACGCTTGCCACGTCGGCACGAGTGAGAAGTTCGCCGCACTTCAGTATTATTCCGTCGGCACCGGCGTCGAGCACATCCACCCATAGTTTCTCGTTGAGAATCTCGCCTGTGAAGATGAGCACTCTCACGTTAGGGTAAGCCTCCTTGGTGTGTCGGCAAATTTCAACACCCACGGTGGTGGAACCGCCAAGTCCAAGGTCGAGCAACACGAGGTCTGGCAGCTGCTGCTTGATGAGTCGCCAGTAGGCGGCGTCGCTGTCGGCAGTGCCTATTATCTCAGCCTCTGGAATGTCGTTGCGTATGATGCCCTCGGTGCCTTTTAGCTCCAGCGGCACATCTTCTACTATCAATATCTTGAATTTGTCCATAAAAAAAAACTGTTTTATGGCGGCAAAGTTAATAATAAATCTTTGAACTGCCAAAAAAAAGAAGTATTTCACTTGTAACTAAGCACAAAAGTTTCTTAAATTATCTTGTAACGATATACTTATTAATATTTTTTAGACCGAATAATGCCGTTTTTTCCCATTTCTTGGTTAATTTTGCAGCCAAATTCAGACAAAAAGAAGATAATAAACAAAATATACACACAAATTATGGCAGAAGCTATTGACATTCGCGAACTCAATGTCCGCATTGAACAACAAAGCGCATTTGTAACAAACCTTACCACGGGAATGGACCAGGTGATTGTGGGTCAGAAACACCTCGTGGACTCTTTGCTCATAGGACTTCTTAGCGACGGGCACATCTTGCTCGAAGGTGTCCCAGGACTGGCAAAGACACTCGCCATCAAGACTTTGGCACAACTCATCGACGCTGACTACAGTCGTATTCAGTTCACCCCGGACCTCCTCCCCGCAGATGTTGTCGGAACAATGATTTACTCGCAGAAAGACGAGAAATTCAACGTGAAGAAGGGACCAATATTCGCAAACTTTGTTCTCGCCGACGAGATTAACAGAGCACCGGCAAAAGTGCAGAGCGCACTGCTCGAAGGAATGCAGGAAAAACAGGTTACCATAGGAAGCCAGACCTTCACACTGCCAAACCCATTCCTCGTGATGGCTACGCAGAACCCGATAGAGCAGGAGGGAACATACCAGTTGCCTGAGGCACAGGTGGACCGTTTCATGCTCAAGGTGATAATCGACTATCCTACACTGGAGGAGGAGAAACGCATCATACGTGAGAACATTGCGGGAAAAATGCCTGAGGTGAGACCGGTGACATCGGCAAACGAGATAATAAAGGCACGCGAGGTGGTGCGTGAGGTGTATATTGACGAGAAGATAGAACAGTATATTGCCGACATAGTGTTCGCCACACGCTATCCTGACCGATACGGACTGAAAGACATGAAATCGATGATTTCCTTCGGAGGCAGCCCACGTGCCAGCATCAGCCTCGCCAAGGCTGCGAGAGCCTACGCCTTCATAAAGCGCAGGGGATATGTGGTGCCGGAAGACGTGAGGGCAGTGGCACACGATGTGCTCCGCCACCGAGTGGGACTAACCTACGAGGCAGAGGCAAGCAACGTGACGAGCGAGGAAATCGTTAGCAAGATAATAAACAAGGTGGAGGTGCCTTAATGGATACTCAAGAGATACTGAAAAAAGTAAGGAAGGTAGAGATAAAGACACGCCGGCTGAGCGCAAACATCTTTGCCGGACAATACCATTCGGCGTTCAAGGGACGTGGAATGGCGTTCAGCGAGGTGAGGGAATATCAGTTCGGCGACGACGTGAGAGACATCGACTGGAATGTCACAGCGCGTTTCCACCGACCCTACGTAAAAGTGTTTGAGGAGGAGCGTGAGCTTACCGTCATGCTGCTCATCGACGTCAGCGGGTCGCTCGACTTTGGAACCGAGGTGCAGACAAAGCGCGACATGGTGACGGAAATAGCCGCGACACTTGCTTTCAGTGCCATTCAGAACAACGACAAGATTGGAGTCATCTTCTTCTCAGACAAGATAGAGAAATACATCCCGCCAAAGAAGGGAAGGAAGCATATACTCTACATAATAAGGGAGATGCTCGACTTCAAACCTGAAAGCCGCAAGACCGACGTAAGGCAGGCGATAGAGTTTCTTACCAGCGTGAGCAAGCGCCGATGCACTGCCTTCGTGCTGAGCGACTTCTATGTCCGTCAGGACTTTGAGCAGTCGCTCATAATAGGAAACCGCAAGCACGACATCGTGGCAATACAGGTTTACGACAGAAGGGCAAAGGAACTGCCAGACGTGGGACTGATGAAGGTGGTGGACTCGGAAACAGGCTTTGAGCAATATATCGACACCAGCAGCAAAAAGTTGCGGAACGCTTACTCCAAGTATTGGGCAAACCGACAAAACAACCTCATGGAGACTTTCAACCGAAGCAACGTTGACAATATCTCCATAGCCACCAACGAGGACTATGTAAGGTCGCTCTTGATGCTGTTTAAGAAAAGAAGCTGAGGAAGGTTGAACATTCAAAATTGAATTAGTGAAAAGATTTATATCCATATTGGCATTGGCTCTGAGCACATTGGCTGCCGTGGCTCAAGTGAACGTTGAAGCGAGGATAGACTCGTTGGAGATTGTTATTGGACAACAGACTAACGTCACGGTAACGGCAACAGCCAAGGAGGGAGCACAGGTGCAGTTCGCCAACTACAAGCCACAGCAGATGATAACACCTGGAGTGGAAGTGGTGGAGATGGGACCTGTGACCACAAAAGGCTTGGACAACGGGATGTGCAACTACGAACGCACATACACACTGACTTCGTTCGACGGAAAACTATACTATTTGCCACCATTCGCGGTGAAGGTGGACGGAAAGACTTACAAGAGCAAGAGCCTTGCACTGAAAGTGCTGGAGATTGCCGTTGATACGGTGAACGTGGACAAATTCTACGGACCAAAGGATGTGCAGGACAACCCTTTCAGCTGGGACGACTGGAGCGCAATCTTCTGGCTTAGCCTGCTGATGCTCGTCATTGCCGCCTTAACATATTATCTCTATCTGCGCCTGCGAGACAACAAACCCATTGTAGCACACATACGCATAGTGAAGCGACTGCTGCCACACCAAAAGGCGATGAAGGAAATAGAGATTATCAAGGCGGAGAAAATGGTGACCTCGGAGAACCAGAAGGAATACTACACCAAGCTGACAGAGACACTCCGAAAGTATATCGAGGAACGCTACGGATTCAGGGCGATGGAGATGACCAGCAGCGAGATTATAGACCGTCTGACCGAGACACAGGACCAGCAGGCTCTCGACGAGCTGCGTATGCTCTTCCAGACTGCCGACCTCGTGAAGTTCGCCAAGTACTCCACACTCATAAACGAGAACGACATGAACCTTGTCAACGCCATAGAGTTCATCAACAAGACCAAGGTTGAGAACATGCAGGAAGAGGTGGTAGAGAAGCCACAGCTCACCGAGGAGCAAGTGCGCTCGGCAAAGACACGCCGACTGCTGAAAACCGTGATCTGGACTCTCACCGCAGTTGCCGCAGCCATATTCCTCTATGTGGCATACGAGGTGATGTTGCTAATCTGAAAAGAATAGGAAAGAAATGGAATTTGCAAATAAAGAATATTTGTTTCTCCTGCTGCTCGCCATACCTTATATAATATGGTATGTGATGTATCGAAAAAAGAGCGAGCCGACAATGCGCATGAGCGACACCTTCGCCTTCCGCTACGCACCAAAGAGCTGGAAGGTGAGGCTGATGCCGTTGCAGATGATTTTGCGCCTCGTTGCCTTCACACTGCTCGTCGTTGCACTGGCTCGTCCGCAGACAAGCAACTCGTGGAAGAACAGACAGTCGGAAGGCATCGACATAATGCTTGCCATGGACGTTTCCACCAGTATGCTGGCTGAGGACCTGAAGCCAAACAGAATAGAGGCGGCAAAAATGGTGGCGGCGGAGTTTATTGCAGGAAGACCGGACGACAACATCGGACTGACCATCTTTGCGGGTGAGTCGTTCACACAATGCCCTATGACAACCGACCACGCCTCGCTGCTCAACCTGCTGCAGAACGTGAGGGCAGACATTGCGGCTCGCGGACTCATCAGCGACGGAACAGCAATAGGAATGGGACTTGCCAACGCCGTGGGACGCCTGAAGGCTTCGAAGGCAAAGAGCAAGGTGGTGATTCTGCTCACCGACGGAAGTAACAACATGGGAGACATATCGCCAATGACGGCGGCGGAGATAGCCCAGAGCCTCGGCATAAGAGTATATACCATAGGTGTGG
>CALZDK010000077.1 GCA_945637645.1 uncultured Prevotella sp. | reverse complement strand
ATAAAGACCTCAATCCCGAGAAGAGCCACTACGTGTCGCTCAGTGCAGAATACCGCGCCGACCACTTTGCCGTTTCGGTTATGGGTTACATGAACTTCATCAACGACATGATTGTGAAAGACAACATAACGCTTGACAACCAACTTAGGGAAATGCTCATGAAAGAGTTTCCTGAAATGACAGAGGCACAAGCGCAGTCGATGAACACCTATGCCAACTACATAAACAGCGACAAAGGCGAGGTGAAAGGGGTGCAGGTGAACATCTACGCCAATCCCACTGACGGCCTGAACATAAACGTGAACTATGCCTACACTTACGCCCGCTCGAAGAGTGGCGAAACTTGGGAGCTGCTCGACCGCAGCATAAAGAACACGCTGACCATGTCGGCAGCCTACAGCCACGCTTGGGGAATATACCGACTGACAGCAAACGTGAACTGCCGTATGCAGTCAACCACCTACTATTCCGCGTACAACAACGCCCCCGGATATGGTGTGTGGAACATTAACACCACGCACACCTTCACACCTTCACATTGGCTCACCATTGAGCCAAGCCTCGGCATCGACAATATTTTCAACAAAATCGATAACCGAATCGACAGTTCAAAGACAACCTACGCCCTCTATTCTCCAGGCAGAATGGTAGTGGCGGGACTAAAGATAAAACTATGAGAAATATTATTGTGGCAGGAATTGGTCCAGGCAGCACAGGCGACATGACAGAAGCGGTGAAGGATGCCATACAAAACGCCGATATAATTGTAGGATATAAATTCTATTTCCAGTTCATAAGAGAACTTATCTCACCGTCAACGGAATGTATCGACACGGGAATGAAGCGAGAGCGAGAGAGAGCTGAACGTGCCTTTGAATTGGCGGAGACAGGACAAGACGTTGTCGTAATATCGTCGGGCGATGCCGGAATATACGGAATGGCATCGCTTATCTACGAGATGCGACAAGAGCGTAAGTCTGACATCAGCATAACAGTTCTCCCCGGCATTTCGGCTTTTCAAAAAGCCGCTGCACTGCTCGGCGCACCCTTCAGCCACGACTTCTGCGTCATCTCTCTCTCCGACCTGATGACACCTTGGGAACTTATAGAGCGACGAATTACGGCAGCCGCCAAAGCCGACTTCGTAACGGCGATATACAACCCACGCTCCAACGAGCGCTACTGGCAACTCTGTCGCCTGAAGGAGATATTCCTGAAAGAAGGACGAAGCAAGGACACGCCCGTGGGCTATGTGAGACAGGCAGGACGGGAGGGACAAACCATAAAGGTGACAACACTTGAGAAACTGAACCCGAAGGACATCGACATGCTGACGATTGTCATTATCGGGAACAGTCAGACAAAGACAAATGGAGAAAACATCATCACCCCACGCGGATATTATTCAAACGAAAAACCGAGAACAGCGTGCATTGGAGGGGAAATTATGCAAGAGAGTTTCCGCACCATCCTATCCGAACTTGCACATACCGACATTCCGTTCGACAAGAGATGGCTGCTTCTACACGCCATCCACACAACAGCCGACTTCGACATGGAGAACATACTCTACTGCGACGACGGCGCAGCGACAAAGATATATGAAAACATAAAGAACGGACGCATAAAAACCATAGTGACCGATGTGACAATGGTGACAAGCGGCATCAGAAAGACAGCACTCGCCAGACTCGGGATAGAAGCAAAATGCTATTTGGGGCAAGTAAGTCCTAATCCAACAATCACCCGCACCCAAGCAGGCATCCGCCTCGCAGTGGAGGAACATCCCGATGCGCTTTTTGTTTTCGGCAATGCCCCTACGGCACTGATGGAACTATGCGAACTGATGCGCCAGGGCAAAGCCCATCCGCAGGGCATCATTGCAGCACCCGTGGGTTTCGTGCATGTGAAGGAGTCGAAACACATGGTCAAGAGTTTCACCAATGTGCCAAAGATTATCGTCGAGGGGCGCAAGGGCGGAAGCAACATCGCTGCCACACTGTGCAATGCCATCATGACGCTCGACGATGCCGAACAGATAAAACCCGGACGAGACTTATAAAGAACAATGAAAAAACTTACGATAATTGGAATAACAGACAAGCAGCCTCCCTTCGTCAATAGTCATGTCGAGACCAAAATTGCTCGCACAAGAGTATTCTCCGGCGGGAAGCGACACCACGAGCTTGTTGCCTCTCTACTTCCCAAGGAAGCGAAGTGGATTGACATCACCGTTCCACTTGAAAATGTGTTCGCACAATATCGGGGCATTGACGATGACATCATCGTCTTTGCCTCTGGAGACCCGCTATTCCACGGTTTTGCTGCCACATTGCAAAGAGAGTTTCCCAATGCCGCTATAGAGGTTGTGCCAACATTCAACTCGCTTCAGACGCTCGCACACCGCATCACCTTGCCCTATCACGATATGACAGTGGTGTCACTCACCGGCCGTCCATGGAACGCCTTCGACGCTGCCCTGATAGAAGGGAAGACGAAAATAGGCTGCCTGACCGACAATACCCACACACCAACCGCCATAGTACAAAGGATGTTGGCTTACGGCTACAATAATTATATTATGTATGTAGGCGAGAGGCTTGGCAACGACAGCGAGGAACGTATCACAAAATGCACACTCGAAGAAGCTGCCGAAAGAACGTTTACAACACCAAACTGCGTAATCCTTGTTCTTCACTCCCCAAGCATCACTCGTCTCACCCCGACATTTGGTCTTCCTGACGAAGACTTCGCCGTGCTCGACGGACGTCCAGGCATGATGACAAAGATGCCTATCCGACTTCTATCGCTTCAGGCCATGAATCTTGGACAAAGCAAGGTGATGTGGGACATCGGCTTCTGCACGGGCAGCGTGTCGATAGAGGCAAAGCGACTCTTCCCCTTGATAGACATTGTTGCCTTCGAGCGACGCGAGGAAGGAGGGAAACTGATGGAACTGAACACGCGGCATTTCGGCACACCAGGAATAACAACCATAATCGGCGACTTCTTCCGTCAAGACCTCACCACACTGCCACGACCCGACAGCGTGTTTATTGGAGGACACGGTGGACGGCTCGTTGAGATGATAGCCCGACTGAGACACCTACTGAACACGGGAGGCTGCATCGTAATGAACTGTGTGACAAAAGACAGCAAAGAGAAGTTCCGCGGCACTTGCCAGATGCTCGGACTAAAACTCATGGCTGAAACAAGAATACAACTTAACGACTATAACCCAATAGAAATAGTAAAATGCGTAAAGCAATAGCAACCATATCGGAAGAGAGCCGACAATTGGCAGAAACTATACAGCGCGAACTTGGAGGGGACATAATCCGACATTATCAAGTAGCGGAACTTTGGCAGAAATACGATGGTTTTGTGTTCATCTCTGCCCTCGGCATCTGCGTGAGAACTATAGCGCCACTACTCGCCGACAAACATCACGATCCTGCAGTGGTATGCCTCGACACAACGGCATGCCATGCCATTGCCGTGGTTTCAGGACACATAGGCGGAGCCAACTCACTGGCTACCGAGGTGGCACACTCTACCGGAGCAACACCTGTTATAACGACACGCAGCGACAACGAGGGGCTGTGGCAACTCGACACCCTTGCCGAAAGATTTGAGTGGACAATGGAGCAAGAGGACATAAACAACGAGATTGCCATCTTCGTCAACCGTCGTCCCACCGCACTTCTGCTCGAAGTAAAAGACCGAGGCACAGAGTGGCTCGAACAGAACTTGCCGTCGCACGTCACCGTATTCTACAAGGCAGAGGAAATCAAGGAGGAAGAATTCGACTTAATCATTGCCGTCACTGGAAGTGTGAACGTCCCGTCCACACTCTCGACACCATGTCTTCACTACATTCCCCGTTGCATAAACGTTGGCATAGGGCTGGCACACGATGCCGATATGGGTTGCATAGACGAAATACAGGACTGCCTTGCCGCAAACGGGATTAGCGAAAGGGCAATAAAGATATTCGCCACCATCGACCTGAAGAAAGACGAAAAGGTGGTGAAGGAACTGCAACGCCGAGGATTTACCTTTAACTTCTACGCCGCTGAGGAACTGAGAGACGTGGAAGTGCCCAACCCAAGCAAAACCGTGGAAAAACACGTCGGCACTCCCAGTGTATGCGAAGCGGCAGCACTCTTGGGAAGCGGTACCGGAAATGATGCAGGCATATTGACATTGCCCAAACAACGCGGCTCACAATGGACTCTCGCAGTGGCAATGGACAAGGACTTCATACGATGCGGACATGTTGAAATTGTTGGAGCCGGACCAGGCGACCCAGAACTTGTATCTGTTCGTGGAAAGCGGTTCCTTCAGCATGCAGACCTGATACTATATGCAGGGAGTCTCGTACCACGAGAACTAACCCACTATGCCAAGGAGGGAGCCATGGTAAGAAGCAGTGCCTCAATGAATCTTGAGGAACAATGTGAGCTCATGAAGAAGTACACCGACCGTGGAAAGCTCGTCGTGCGCCTGCACACCGGCGATCCATGCATCTTCGGAGCCATACAGGAACAGATGAGTTTTTTGGAGGCAAACGGCATAAGCTATCACATCACTCCAGGAATATCGTCGTTTCTCGCCGCAGCTGCCGAACTGCGCTCACAGTTCACCATTCCCGAGCGTTGCCAAACCATCATACTCACCAGGGGCGAAGGACGCACTCCAATGCCCGAACGCGAGAAACTGCATCTGCTTGCCCGAAGCCGAAGCACTATGTGCATCTTCCTAAGTGCCGCATTGGTTGACGACGTACAGGCGCAACTGCTGCAGGAATATCCTCCGAAAACGCCTGTTGCCGTATGCCATCACCTTACATGGCGTGACCAAAAAATATGGCGAGGACAACTCTCACATCTCGTTAATCTGGTGAAGGATAACAACCTCACCCTGACAACAATGATAGTAGTAGGAGAGGCTGTAGGTAATATCACGCCTCTTTCTCCACTCCACTCCCACCGTTCGAAACTCTACGACAAAAACTTTACCCATCTTTACAGACAAGGAGAAGAATGATACTCGTATTCGGAGGTACAACAGAAGGACGCAAGACCGTGAAGGAGCTGGAAGAAGCCGGCAAAACGTACTACTACTCGACCAAGACGGGAGAGCAGAAGGTTGACCTGTGCCATGGCATGGCCATCAGTGGAGCCATGACGCAAGACAAAATGGCGACATTCTGCAAGGAACACGATATACAGCTAATAATAGACTCCGCCCACCCTTTTGCTGCACATCTACACTCCACGGTGGCAAAGGTGGCAGAGAGCCTCAACATTCCTGCCATACGATACGAGCGCATCTTTCCCAAGAGAGACAACGACATAGTGTGGTGCGACACATACGACGAAGCCATCGACCTTGTCAACAATGGCAGTACCGTATTGGCAACAACAGGGGTGCAAAGCATTTCAAAGATGAAGCGACTTGAAGAGAAAGGCTGCAAAGTGTTTTACCACATTCTCGACCGGCCATCGAGCCTTGCTCAAGCTCATGCCGAAGGCATACCCGACAACCGTCTGATACTTTCCGCCACACAATCATTTAGCCCTACTATGGGAGACAAGGGAACCATTATTCTAAAGGAAAGCGGGATAAGTGGGGGATTTATTGAAAAGGTTGAAAAAGCACGCAAGCAAGGAATGAGGATTATTGCCATCAGACGACCCGCAACGCCAGACTATTTCAAGACTGTGAACGGCGAACACGGACTAAGAAGAATGGTAGAACAACTGCTTCCCGACTTCTATCCACTACACAGCGGACTTACGACAGGCACCTATGCCACAGCAGCAGCCATTGCCGCCTACCGCAAACAATCTGGGGCAATGCCTGTAACACTTCCCAACGGAGAGACAATTATGGTGGAAGCTCACTATTCCGACGGCTATGCATACACGATAAAAGAAAGCGGCGACGACCCAGACGTGACCAATGGTGCAGAGATAAGAGCAAAGGTAGAGCCAACAGACGGTGAACTGACAATCATTGGAGGCGAAGGCGTGGGACATTTCACACTTCCCGGTTTCGACTATCCGCCAGAAGAGGCTGCCATAAACCGTGTTCCGCGTGAGATGATTCGCCGCAACCTCAACGATGCCCATGTAAAAGTCACCATATCAGTAGTTAACGGCGAACTGTTGGCTCAACGCACTTTCAACCCTCGACTCGGAATCATGGGCGGAATCTCCATTGTTGGCATTTCAGGAATAATAAAACCATTCTCAGAAGAGGCTTTCGTGGATAGCATACGCAAATGCGTCACAGTCGCCGCAGCTTCGGGCAGCAGCGACATAGTTATCAGCAGCGGAGCCAAAAGCGAACGTCTCGTACGCCAACGCTTCCCCACCCTGCCGCCACAAGCATTCGTGGAATATGGCAATTACATTGGTGCGACCATCTCCATTGCCGATGAACTCGGAATATCCAACATACACCTCGTGATGATGATAGGCAAGGCTGTTAAACTTGCTTCAGGACATCTCGACACACATAGCCGACGATCTACAATGGACAAGAGTTTCATTGCCCAGATGACAGAAGAGGCGGGATGTCAAGCTGACACGGTGAAAAAAGTCTATTCCATAACTCTTGCCAAAGAACTCTGGACACTCATTCCCCAAGACCAGCACGAGTCATTTGTTAAAGTCCTTGCGCGACATTGTCTCAGAGTATGCACTCCCCTTCTATCAAATAGTAAACTCGAAATCATAATACTAAAAGAATAATGAAACAGATTTTTATTTTCATCGCAGCAATGCTCGTCTGCGCATCGTGCGGAAACAAGAGCAATATGAAAGAAAACATTGTCGGCAACCCATCGACTATTGAGATAAAAAATGCCAAAGGGTTCAACGTGAGAAATGGAGGAAACGGAATAAGGCTGGTGGATGTGAAAGACCCTCAGAAAGGAAATTCTCGGTCTTATCATTTCGCCCTCGTTCCCCATGGTAATAATTCAAAAACTCCAGATGGATATACAAGAATCGAAGTGCCGATAAAGCGCACGATACTGATGACTATGCTTCAACTCTCAAACTTCACTGCCCTCAATGCACATGACGTGGTTAAGGGAATAACGGGCACGAAAAACCTTTTCAACAAGGACATTCTCGAACGAGTGAAACGAGGCGACATTGTGAAGATAGGCGTGGAGGGAAATTTCGACACAGAACTTGTGTTGGCTGCCAATGCCGACGTGATTTTCATCTCGCCTTTCAAACGTGGCGGCTACGATGCCATAAAGGAATCAGGAGTGCCGCTTGTTCCACACCTCGGCTACAAGGAACTCGACCCTCTCGGTCAGGCAGAATGGATAAAGTTTGTAGGTATGTTCATAGGCAAGGAAAAGGAAGCCAACAAGGTTTTCGAGCAGATTGAATCACGCTACAACACATTGAAGGCAAAGGTTGCTAAAACCAAAGAGAAGCCTACAATACTGAGCGGCGAGATGCACGGTGGCAATTGGTATGCCGTTGGTGGCAAAAACTATCTTGCACAAATATTCCGCGATGCCGGTGCCGACTATGTAATCCACGATGAGAACACAGGCGGCGTACCTATCGAGTTTGAATCGCTGTATGCAAAAGCTGCAAACGCCGACTACTGGCGCATACTGAACAGTTTCCAAGGCGACTTTAGCTATGAGGCATTGGAGAAATCGGAAAAACGCAACACACTGTTTAAGGCATTCAAGGAACGAAAAGTTATATACTGCAACATGAAACGAACGCCCTACTATGAAATCTCACCCGTGGAGCCAGACAAGGTGCTTGCCGATTTCGTTGCTATCTTCCATCCAGAGCTGATGCCCGATGATTATAAACCGACTTTCTATAAGTTATTGAAATGAAGCAAAACTATCTGTTACTCATCTTGTTGCTTATCACAGTGAACATATTGCTGTTTGTAACAAACTTGGTTATCGGAACGGTAAACATACCACTTAAAGCAATCATCGGCATTGTTGGCGGAATACCTACGCTTCTTAAAGAATTTTCGGAAGGAGAACTGACAATTTGGCAAAACATCATCTTCAGCTCACGTATGCCACAAACCATAACAGCAATGTTTGCCGGGTCGGGGCTTGCCGTCAGTGGGTTACAAATGCAGACCGTGTTCCGCAATCCGTTGGCGGGTCCATCGGTACTTGGCGTTAGTAATGGAGCTTCGCTTGGTGTTGCTTTTGTCGTGCTTCTGTCAAACTCCATTGGCGGAATTGTGTTAAGCAGACTTGGATATATTGGCGACGTTGCTATAACCGTAGCTGCAATCATTGGCTCCTTAGCGGTTCTTGGACTTATAATTCTCGTTGCGCAATATGTGCGTGGCAACGTCACACTATTGCTAATTGGAGTAATGACAGGCTACTTGGCAAATGCCATAATAGGCGTGTTGAAGTTTTTCAGCCCAGAGGAAGACGTGAAGGCTTATGTGGTGTGGGGATTGGGCTGTTTCTCGCAGACATCAGGTACACAACTCCTTGTATTTGCAATTCTCATCTGCATTCTTCTACCATCAAGCATGTTGCTGATAAAGACCATGAATATGCTTCTGCTCGGCGACAACTATGCCCGCAACCTTGGGCTTGACATCCGACATTCTCGCATGGCGGTTATTGTGAGTTCAGGATTGCTGGCAGCCGTTGTCACCGCCTATTGTGGTCCGATAATGTTCATCGGTCTTGCCGTTCCACATCTCGTCCGTTCTCTGTTCCGCACCAGCGACCACCGGATTCTGATGCCGTCAACTCTCGTCTGTGGTTCGGGTCTCGCCCTTACCTGCAACGTAC
>CALZDK010000076.1 GCA_945637645.1 uncultured Prevotella sp. | reverse complement strand
TGTGCGGGCAGCCCACTCGTCAACATGCTCCGCCATTGGAGATGACGGTGTGATAGGATAGATAGCTGCAACCTCAGAGAACATATAGCTCACATGAGCAGCAGCCTCATTACCATCACAAGTGATAAATTTTTTTTCTTTAGCCATTTTGTTTGATAATATTAAAAATTAACTACGTTCTTTTATTATTTATAAATAATGTGTGACTCTTCAGTAGAGGAAACCGAACAACCAAAGCGGTATCTCGTTACCACGCCCCACCTCGGTGTTGTATTTTGCGTATAGCACGTCCGACGATTTCCTCATCTTGCGGCATAGGTCGGCATTGACCACCTTGAACCTCATGCTCTTGTCCACGAGATATGCCGTTTCCCTGGCATGCTGATGTACCGTATGGTCCTTCCACATAGAGTTTACGAAGAATGTCTCCATCACGTTCTGCACGTCCACCTTGATGGGATATATGGCATACATCAGGTTAGAGTTGTGCATCATCACCTTTGTGGGTTTCTTGGGAAACTCCTGATCCTCTGGATAAATCATGTTGATCAGTCGTGCGTCGGCAAGATACTTTATGTAGTTCATCACTGTTGCACGGCTCGTCTCTATCTCGTTAGCCAACATGCTCACATTCGGAGCTTTCGACTCCTCAACGGCAAGTTGGTAGAACAGTTTCTTTATCTTAGTCAAATACTTTAGTTCGATTTGTTTTATCAGAAGTATATCCACCTCTATCATCATGTTCATCGTCTTCAGCAGATTTTCCGAGTAGTTTCGATGCTCCTGGTAGAAAGGATAGAAACCATGATGCACATAGTCCTGAAAATATCTCATTGGCGACACCTGCGGCAAGATTTCCTTGGCTATCTGCTCGTGATTGTCGATAATCTCGTCCAGTGTGTATGACCTCAGCGACAAGTCTGTCTGCAGGTTGAGGAACTCACGAAACGAGAAGCCTCTGAGGTTGTAGCTCTTCACTATTCCGTTGAGCTCTGGGTTCTCCTCCTTCAGGCGCATTACGCTCGATCCCGTGAAGACAATCTTCAAGTTGGGGTATTGGTCGTAGCACTTTCTTAGCTCACTGCTCCAGTCTGAGCACTTGAACACCTGGTCAACCAGCAGCACTTTTCCCCCGTGGCGATAGAACTCGCCCGCGAAGTCGGCTATGCTGCGCCCCTGAAAGTAGAAATTGTTCATGTTCACATACAGGCAATGGCGGTCGCCGGTGGAGAAGTGCTCCTTGGCATATTGAAGGAGAAAAGTCGTCTTCCCAACGCCTCTTGTTCCCTTGATACCTATCATGCGGTGACTCCAGTCTATCTCATCCATAAGGTTTCGACGGACAGCCGCATTGGTATGTTCCACGAGATATGTATGTGTCCTGAAGAATTCTTCCATACTTTGTTTTGCTGTAACTTAGGTGCAAAGGTAATCATTTCTTTGAAATTTGCAAAGTCTATATGGCAAAATCTTGAAAAAAAGTATTAATTTTGCTTCAATTTGAATAATAATCCAAATTTTAGTCGTAGTTTTGCAGCACAATTCAGTTTTTTAAGAAATGACTCTGCATATTTTCAATCCCGAACACGACATTGCATTGGCAAACGGCATGAGGCAGGTGACACCGCCCCATGCGGCACGGCAATTAAGAAACGACCTCGGTTTCATACCAGCTTTCTGGGCTAAAGAGGGGGATGTGGTGCTCGTAGAGGACACTGAACAGGCCAAGTATTCCTACAAGCGTATATGTCAGAATGTTGCAAGACTTTTCGGTGTAAAGACCAATAATGTTATCTTTGCCGATGCGGACACTATTCACACACTCTCGTTCGACGACGTTGCCCCTTGGGGTTGGGACTATAGCATATACTCGAAGGTGCAGAAAATCGCAAACACGGTGGAAAAGATTCCAAGCCGCGACGACATAGAGCGCACCATGGAGCTCTCCCACCGCCGCACGGCGGCAAAGCTGTTGCCCAAGCTCCGCACCCTTCCAGGAACCATAGGCGAGATGGTGGAGTTGGACGACATAAGCCTCGTGGCAGAACAAGTGGCTCAACAAAATGGCAAAGCAGTGCTTAAGGCTCCATGGAGCAGCAGCGGACGCGGAGTGAGGTTTATCACCTCTTCCATAGACGACTCCACGACAAGATGGATAAGCAACACGTTCACCAAGCAGCACAGCATAATGATGGAGCCGCTATACAGGCGAGTGGCAGACCTCGGCATGGAATTTCAGAGCCACGGCGACGGCACTGCATCATATCTTGGGCTCTCGCTCTTCTCCACAACCAATGGGGCATACACAGGAAACGTAATTGCCACGGAGACAAGAAAGAGGGAGCTGATAAGCCGATATATCGACTGCAACCTAATTGACAACATAAAGGACATTGTCTGCTCACAAGACTTCTCACTTCTTACGTCACGCTACAAGGGAGCTTTCGGCATCGACATGATGGTGGTAAATGGCGAGTACAACAACGGTTTCCTCCTTCACCCCTGCGTGGAGATAAACCTCCGACGCACCATGGGGCATCTCGCCCTTTGCCTCACTCCTGCCGATGACGGCATAGAGGGAATAATGCAAGTTGTGTTTGAGGGGAAATTCAAGTTGCGGATTGGCAAACAATAACATGGAAAAGATTTTTGACTGCTTCAAACAGGCAGTTCCCGCATCATGGAAAAGCACGAGATGGCTATTGAAACTGATGATTCCCATATCATTGGCAGTGACGCTTATGCAGCATTTCGGCATACTTGCGTGGATAGCCACATGGATTAACCCAATGTTCGTACATTTCGGTCTTCCTGGGGAGTCGGCAGTGGCGTTCATCTCTGGTGCCGCGGCCGGAACATATGCAGGACTTGCCGTAATGATGTCCATTCCACTCACCATGAAGCAAGCCTCAATACTTGCACTGATGATTGCCTTGTGCCATGCCCTTCCCATGGAGTGTGCGGTGAACAAGAAGACAGGGTCGTCGTTCTGGAACATGGCTGTCATACGCATTGTGATGGCTCTTCTCTGTGCATTCACGCTCAACCTCCTGCTTCCGGAAATTGCAGGAAAATACATTTATCTCGGTGCAGAGGCAGACAGCAGTTTAGCCGAAGTGACAACCACTTGGGTATTGTCGCAGGTGAAGATGTCGCTGATGGTTATGCTCATCATCTTCACCCTTATGGTAGTACAGCGTATGCTCGAGGCTTATCGCCTGCTCGACTCTCTTTCGCGCCTTCTGTCGCCACTGATGCTGTTTTTTGGACTGCCAAGACACGCCTCCTACATGTGGCTTGTGGGCAATGTGTTGGGCATCAGCTACGGTTCTGCCGTGATGTTGGAACTGGAGGAGAAGGGCTTGGTTACGAAGGATGAGGCTAACGATGTGAACTATCATCTCATCATGAACCACTCGATGCTTGAGGACACGATAGTGTTTGCCGCAACAGGCATCTCCGCCATACTTCTCATAACCACACGCGTCAGTTTCGCCCTTCTTTTAGTGTGGGGGCGGAAGCTGACGACACGAAAAAAGCCCTAATCCGAGAGAATCAGGGCTTTATTTCTTTTGGCACAAGTGCTTTTTTTCTTTTCCTTACAGAGTGTAATCTACCGCTCCACGGATGTCAAGCTCGCTTGCGCCTACATAAATCTTGAACTTTCCTGGCTCCGACTTCCACTCGTGGGTAGCCTCGTCGAAGAACTGGAGGTCGCGTGGAGAGATGGTGTAGCTCACGGTCTTTGTCTCGCCTGGTGCAAGACTTACCTTCTCAAAGCCCTTCAGCTCCTTCACCGGACGGTCAACGCTGCACTTCACGTCGCCGACATAGAACTGTACCACTTCCTTTCCCTCGCGCTTGCCAGTATTGGTCACTGCCACCGAAACGGTGTTGCCAGCAATCGTAGGCTTGCCATATTTGAATGTTGTGTAGCTCAAGCCATAGCCAAACGGGAAGCGAGGCTGCACCTTTCGTGTGTCGAAATGACGATAGCCCACATAGATTCCTTCCTTGTAATACACCTGGTCGTGAACACCAGGATAGCCTTCCTCACCATACTGGAAGCAAGGATAGTCCTTCATCTGCTTGGCGAATGTTATAGGCAGTTTGCCGCTTGGGTTCACCTTTCCGGAGACAACGTTGGCGAGCGCCTTTCCTGATTCTGAGCCAAGATACCAGCACTGCACGAGTGCCTTCACCTTGTCTATCCATGGTGTGGCGTATGGATTACCGGCGAACATCACGGCAACGATGTTTGGCTGCACCTTTGCAAGTTCGGCAATAAGTTCGTTCTGACCGTAGGAGAGTTCGTAGGTCTGTCGGTCGCCACCCTCGCAGTCTTGCTGGTGGTTTTTGTTCATTCCTCCGATGAAGATTATCAGATCTGCCTGCTTTGCCTTCTCCAAAGCCTCTTTCTTCAGCTCAGCCTGCTTTTCAGGGTCGAGTTCCTCCACATGTGCATACATCGGACGACCTGCATAGTATCCCTGTGCAAAGTCTATCTTGTCTCCATAGATGGCCTTAAGTCCTTCGAGTGGCGAGATGTCGCGCTTTGTCTTCAGCTCCGACGAACCTCCGCCCTGGCTCATATTGCGCACTGCATTGTCGCCTACGACGAGTATGCGGTTGTAGCGCGAAGCGTCGAGCGGCAGTATAGATTCTTTCATTTTTTCAATATTGCCATTCTTCAACAGCACTATTCCTTCCTCACCCACCTGACGGCACACGTCGTAGTGGTCGTCGGTACAGAGTTTTCCACGCACCTTGTTGGGGTTCATTGCCGTGCGGAATATGGTGCGCAACACACGGGCAGCCTTGTCGTTGAGCACTGCCTCAGGAATTTTTCCCTCGCGCACGAGCTTCTCAAACGGGTCGGCAAGGAAATAGGTGTTGTAGCCCTGGGATTTGTCGGCTGTCATACCGTTGGTGAACGATCCCATCTCTATGTCGAGACCTCCGTGAGCAGCCTCCCAAGTGTTGTGTGTTCCGCCCCAGTCGCTTATCACGGCTCCGTCAAATCCCCATCGCTTCTTCAGTATTCCGTTGAGCAACGAGTCGTTTTGGCAGCAGTGTACGTTGAGCCACTTGTTGTATGACCCCATCATTGTCCAGAGTCCCGACTCTTTTACACACTTTTCGAAGGCTGGTAGATATATTTCCTCCACGGCACGCTCCGACACGTTCACGTTCACCGTCATTCGGTTCACCTCGTGGTTGTTGAGGAAGAAATGCTTCAGACAGCAAGCCACACCATTCTTCTGTGCGCCCTGTATGTAAGGCACCGCCATCTCACCTGCAAGATATGGGTCCTCTCCCATATACTCGAAGCTGCGTCCGTTGAACGGGCAGCGTGCTATTGTTGTACCAGGACCGAGCATTATGTCTTTCTCACGATAGGCGAACTCCTCACTCACCTTGTCGCCGTAGAGGCGTGAGAGGTCGCGGTTCCATGTCGATGCGAGACAGGTGAGCGACGGGAAAGCCACAATGGAGTCGTTGGTCCAGTTGGCGTAGTTCCACGAGTTCCACTCTATCTCCGCGCGACAGCCATGAGGTCCGTCCGCCATTTTCAGCTCAGGAATGCCGAGTCGTGGCACACCAGCCGAAGTGAATTTACTCTGTGCATGCAGCAGCTGCACCTTCTCGTGTAGCGTCATGCGTGAGAGAGCATCCTGAACTCTCGACTCCAATGGAGCGTTAGGGTCAAGATAGGTCTGCGCACCAGCCATAGTGAAGGCAGCGGCAAGAATTGTTGTTGATAAAAGTTTTTTCATTTTTTATAAGTATTACATTGATTTCTTCACCATTACTTCGCTACCACCCAACTGATAGCCTTTTGCTCTCACGGTCACGTCGCCACCGTCGGTTGCAACCACGACGAGGCACTTTCCGTTGAACGCCTTGCGCTTTGTGTCCTTGAAGCGTTCCATTGATATTGGATTGCCGTTATCCACACCCACTATTCTGCCGCCCTCAACCTCGAAGAACACTTGGTCGTCGGCTCGCGGACAGAGGTTGCCGTCCTTGTCTATTACTTCAACGGTGATGAAGGCGAGGTTGTCGCCATTGGGATTGTTTCCAAACCTGATGCGGTCTGAAGTCATGCGCAACTGTGCAGGAGCACCAGAGGTGCGTATTGTCTTCTCCGCCACCACCTTGCCGTTCTTTCGTGCCACTGCCTTCACCTCTCCAGGCTCAAACTTCACTCTCCACATCAGGTGATACTCGTGGTCATCTTTCTTTGCCTTCACGCCTTGCGAACGTCCGTTGATGAAGAGTTCCACCTCGTCGGCGTTGTTGTAGTAGCACCAGAGGTCGATGTGCTGACCGTCGAGCCAGTTCCAGTGTGGGAAGAGGTGAAGGACCTGCTTGTCGGTCCACTCGCTCTGATACATATAGTAGGAGTCCTTGGGGAAACCCGCGAGATCCACTATGCCGAAATAGCTGCTTCGGGCAGGGAATCCGTAAGGCGTTGGCTCGCCAATGTAGTCGAAGCCTGTCCATATAAACTGCCCTCCAACGAAGTCGTTGTGTTTCACCACGTCCCATGTCTCCTCGTGGGTGGAACTCCACGAGGCATGCATGTTGTCGTATGCGGAACACTGGAACGACGGGTCCTGATAAGGCAGCCACCACTCTATCGGGGCTTTATACACAGAGTCGCTCGGCATCATGTAGAAGCCACGCGTCTGCAGTGCCGACACACTCTCGGAGAAGATGAACGGTTTGCCTGGGAAATTCTTCGGAACGTCCTTCACCCACTGGTGATGGTAGTTGAAACCTATAATGTCCAGCGCACCGCTCTTGAAGAGGTGGTTCTTCGGGTCAGGCTCGTTGCATCCGGCTGTTATTGGTCGTGTGTTGTCCAATCGGCGTATTATTTCGCAGAGGTTCTTGCATAGCAGCGAGTTGACGCTCATCTCCGTGCCGTGCGACAAGGTCGATGCGTCGTGACCTGCGTTGAGTATCAAGTTCGCCTGCTCTGCACTGAGAGTGTCGGCATCAGCCGACGACCACTGCTCCAGCACCTCGTTGCCGATGCTCCACATCAGTATTGAGGGGTGGTTGCGGTCGCGGAGGACGAGGTCGGTGAGGTCTCGCTCAGCCCACTGGTCGAAGAAACGTGCATAGTCGTTTTTTGTCTTGCGGCGTCGCCACATGTCAAACGACTCGTCCATAACAATCAGTCCCATGGTGTCGCACATGGCGAGAAGTTCGGGTGCGGGAGGATTGTGCGAACAGCGCACTGCGTTTGTTCCCATCTCCTTCAGTATGCGTAGCTGACGGTAGAGAGCGTCCTCGTTCACTGCCGCTCCAAGGCATCCGAGGTCGTGGTGCTGGCACACTCCGTTTATCTTCATCGACTTTCCATTGAGCGAGAATCCCTTTTCGGCGTCGAACTTAAACGTGCGGAATCCCGTTGGTGTCTCGTAGGTGTCAACCACCTTTCCGTTCTGCTCTATCGTTGTTACCACCTTATATATATATGGGGTTTCGCACGACCAGATTTGTGGTCGGGAGACTTTCAGCTGCGACAAAGAACTGATGCTCTTTGCACTGGGGTTTAGGGAGAGTTTTTTGGAGGCCGAGGCGACTTGGACGCCTGCTGGGGATATTATCTTGTTCCTTACTACCACTGTTTGCTGCGATGTGGTGTTGTTGTCTATTGACACGCTGACGCTGACCTTGTTGCCCTCAGCCACCACATGAGTGCCCCAATGAGCCACATGAATTTTCTCGGTTTTCACAAGCCATACGTGGCGGTAGATGCCGCAACCGCTGTACCAACGGCTGTTTGGCTGGTCGCTGTTGTCAACCCTTACGGCAACAACATTTCTTGCTCCAAACTTCAGGTGGGGCGTGAGGTCGAAGCGGAACGAGCTGTAGCCGTAGGGACGCTGTCCGAGCAGCTGTCCGTTTATCCACACCTTTGCGTTCATATACACTCCGTCGAAGTCAATATAGAACAGTTTGCCCTTGTCAGCTGCAGCCACCTCAAAACTTTTCCTATACCACCCCACTCCACCAGGCAATGCGCCTCCGCTGTTTCCCGAAGGAGCCGAGGCAGAGAAGTCTCCTTCTATCGCCCAGTCGTGAGGCACGTTAAGCATTCGCCACGCCGAGTCGTCATACATAGCGAGAGACATCTGTGCCGAGTCGGCGAGTATGAACCTCCAGCCCTTGTCGAAATTGATTTTCTCACGTGCTTCCGCCCTGAAGGTAACAGCCGCCAGGGCGACAAACAAGATTAGCAGTTTCTTCATATTCAATTGTATCTCTGTTTTATAGTTTCAAAGTTCGTTGCAAAAATACATTTTTTTTTCCACACAAGCCATGTTTTTACGTTGTTTAACAATAACATTCATTTGAGTTTTCGCATTTGCACAACTTTATCCCCTTTTTACCTACTTTCAAGTATTGCCTCAAGGCGCTGGGTCAGCTTAGGACTTTGCATCTATATGGACACCAAGGACATCTACCATCTCCTTGCCGACCATTTCGACATCATCTATTTCTCTGCACGCAAGCTCGGCTTTGCCAAGGAGCTCACCGACTACGGAGTGCCCGTAATTCTGCCTGCCGGTGATCTCGGATGCCACCTCGATGCCGGAGCCTTCCGTCCTCCGCTTCTTCTTCGGTCGCCTGAAGGAGATAGGCTATTGGCAGGAAGAACTCGCAGAGAAGTTCATCAAAGACTTCGGCGACAGCCTGTAATTTATATTGATTACGGATCTGACTGATATAGGAGATGCAGTGTCTCACTGCATAACCAACATAGTCACGGGGGTGCGGTGAGATACCGCACCTCCTGTCTGATAAACCAGAAGATT
>CALZDK010000075.1 GCA_945637645.1 uncultured Prevotella sp. | reverse complement strand
AAGGCTCGCAAAGTGTTGCTGACGGAGACCCATGTCGTCGAACGCCTTATATATAATAGTGGTGGACGACATGGCAAGCATTCCTGCGAGGAAGATGCAGTCCATCTGACTCCACCCGAACGACTTTCCCACGGCAAAGCCAAGAAACATCATGCAGAATATTATTGTGATGGCGGCAATGACGGGAGCAGCCCCCATTTTCAGTATCTTCTTGAAAGAGAAGTCGAGACCGAGAGAGAAAAGAAGGAAGATAACACCGATGTCAGCCCACGACTGAACGTCAGCCTTATCTACCACAGACATGGTGTAGGGCATGTGAGGACTTACTACGAATCCAGCTACAATATAGCCCAACACCAACGGCTGCTTCAACTTCTTGAAAATCAGTGTCACAACACCTGCGACAACAAGAATCAACGCAAGGTCTTTTACCAAAGGATGGAGTTCTGACATATTGGAATGTTCTTTAAACTATGTCTTTTTTAATACCATTGCACCGCATTGCTGTAGCTGCTTCGCTTGTCGTATTTAAGGGCGTCGGTAAGCGTGGCGGCATTACAGCGGAACGAGAAATTGTAGCTTGTGTAGGGAGCAAGCACTACGGAGCACGACATGTTGAAACAGTGAAGGTCACGTCCAAGAGATGCGGTGGTCATGGATATCTTGTGGTTCTCGAAGTCGTAGCCAGAGGAGAAGCTGATGTTCCATCCGTCGCTGATACGGACGTTACCACTCACGTTGAGCGTCTGAGAGAAGGAATAGGGATAGCGCATCTTGTCGTAGTCGAACTTTCCGCCAGTGTTCTCCCTCATGGAGATACCGTAGCCGAAGCTGAGCGACCAAGGCATGCTGAACTTCATATAGCCATCCTCGTCGGTCTCAGCCTTTCCCGCGTTTTCCTTCCTCGCGCCTCGCTGTCCTTTCTGCATGGTGTCGTCCTCGTTTGTCTCACGGTTAAACTCGTCTTCCTCCTCGTCGTCGAGTCCGTTTTTATTTTTCTTGTCGTCTTTCTTGTCAACCTTTTCTCCCCTTAGTTTTTTGAAGAAATCAGAAATCTTCTTGTTGTCAATGGTATAGGAGAGATTCTGAGATATACCCTGGAAGCGTCCGAACTTTCCCTGGCTGTAGAGAGTGGTGTGCTCGCTCAGACGTGGGTTGCCGTTCTCGTCGAGCTCGTAGGCGTAGGTGGCGAAGGTGGCGTTGAGGTTGAGAGTATAGCTTTTCGTCAGACGAAGGCGAAGGCGTGTGCTGAGGTCGCTCCACGGACGTATGTCGGTGGCGAAGTTGTAGGACATCGACGCGCCAAGCTCGTCGATGATGCTTATCTTCTTGAAGCCCGTAGAGTCGTCGTCGGTCTTTATCTTCATCTCTATGTTGTTGGAGATGTCCATAGAGACGCTTCCCGTCTTCCCCTTTCCCGGCACACCATAAAGTCCTCCCGAATATGGCGAGTACTCCACGAGCGACACGTTTCCGTCCTTGTCTGTCTTCTGGTATGTCTCATAGTAGCCATATCTCGACGCACTGAAATCGGGCGCATAGCTGAAGCTCACCTGTGGAGTGAGGACGTGGCGTATGGCTTGTATCTTGTCGCCGAAAATCTTTCTCGACGGTATGAAGAATCCGTAGAGCTTAGTGGAGGCGCTGACGCTCATGTTCCAGTCGTAGATGTTGTAGAAACCATCGATGGTGTCGTTAACCTCCACCTGTCGCACGTCGTCCCACGACTTCTGTACCTTGTTGGTGTACATACGGTCGGAGAGGTTGATGGACGGATTGATGTTCAAATAGCCGAAAAGCGTGAAGTTGCCGCTGATGGGTATGTTGTGCTTCATTCCGTTACGCCAGTCGCGCGTGAGGCTGGAGTGGAGCAGTTTGTCTTCCTTCGTTGTTATGGAGTTGGAAAGCTGACCCGTATATGACATGGAGATTTTCTCATACCAGCGTTCCTTTCCCGCCGCCTTCTTCCTCTTGAACGGATAGAAGCGGCTTACGGAGATGTTGAGGTCTGGAAGGGTCATGGCTATGGTGGAGTCCTTCACGTTCTGGCTGAGGTTCATTGTGGTGCTCAGAGTCAACCCGATGCTCGAGAAAGTGTTTGTCATGGCTATCGACGACGTTCTTGTGGTCTGTGCGAAACTCTGCGGGTTATACATAGACGTGAGGTTGTTCTTCTCGTAGCTGCTCGTGGCGAAGTTCACGCTTGCCGAGAGTGTGCGGAAGGGGTTTGCCTTGGCATCCTGCCGGTGGCTCCACTGTATCTTGAAGCTTGTCTGCTTCATATAGTCGGGCATGTTCTTTTCGCCGTTTATGGTGTTCTGGTAGCTGGCATAGAAGCTGCCGCTGTATTTGTAGCGCTTGGTGTAGTTTGATGCCGCGGAAAGTCCCCATGAGCCTTTGGTGTAAATCTCGCCAAGCAACTTCAGGTCCATCTTGTCGCTGATGGCGAAATAGTAACCGCCGTCGCGCAGATAGAAACCGCGTTCTGTCTCGTCGCCGTAGGTCGGCATGATGAGTCCGCTGGAATAGCTCTTGGTGAAGGGGAAGAAGCCGTAGGGTACGGCAAGAGGGAGAGGCACATCACACACGACGAGATAGGCAGGACCGAAAACGGCATCCTTTCCCGGACGGACCTTTGCCCTCGACATGGCTATGTAGAAGTCGGGATGGGGATCGTCGCAGGTGGTGTATTTTCCATGCTTCAGAAACATTTCGCCTTTCTCGTTTCGCTTGGATATCTCGCTGGTCATATATCCCTCGTCCTGTTGGGTATAGACTCCGGTGATGAGACCCTTCTTTGTCTTGAAATTGAAAGCCATGGTGTCGCTCTCGTAGGTGTCGCTTCCCATCTGGAAGACAGGAGTGCCAAACAATACACCGGTGGAATCAGCCGAACCTGTGGCGTGAACAAGGCTACTGTCGAGATTCATGTATATCTTGTCGCTCTGAAGGTCCATGTCCTGATACTTCACGTTAGAGTTTCCGTAGAGATGAGCCAAGCCAGTGGCAGCCTCGTAGGTAAGCGAGTCTTCGGCAGTGTATTTCACCGGCGAGTCGATGCCGTTTTTCCTTCTTCGGTTGATGCTGTCAAAAGCAAGCGAATCGTCAATAGCCTTATTGTGGTGGTATATGGCAAGCTGCAGCGAGTCCATCCGTGTAGTGTCAGGACCTGCTGTCAGTGCTGTTGTGTCTTTCTGTTGTGGTGCCTTGCCTTTTGTGGTGTCCTGTGGCACAGAGTCGGGAGCCAGTGCCGTGCTGTCCTTCCCGTCCGTATTTCTTCCTCCGCCATAATATCTTGGAGGTACAGATGCCCATAGGAAAATGAAGGCAAAAAGCAACAAGAATATCAATGTCTTTTTTCTCACGGCTGCAAAATTACTGCAAAAATGTGGAAAAACATTACGCTTATCCTTATTTAACACAAATTTTAACGTGCTGCCGAAGATTACTCAAACATAGCAGCCCATCTGTTGAAACGGCTGACAGACTCTTTACCGAACTTCTCAAGACTCTTTGCTGTCTGTTCCACGGTGCGTACACGGTCGGGATGTGACTTTGAGAAGAATTTGTCAGCATAGCAGACTATCTGTTCCTCTATTGTCTCTGGGCTATAGTCAGCTTCGGGCATTGGGAGTTTCCTGGAGCGTATCTGGTCTATGGTAATGCCTGTGCCTGTGTGTCTCTCGCAGACGCGGGCAAGGGCGGCAAGCCCTTCGCTTCGCAGCATCTTGCCTCCGTCGATGCCATGGAGAATATATGGGTCGGTGCCATGGCAATGTATTCCTGGAGCGTCTGTCATGCAGATGCCGATGTCGTGAAGCATTGCCGCGTCATGAACGAATTGTGCGTCGGCACACAATTCAGGATGCCGACGCACTATCTCAAGAGCCTTGTGGGCAACGTCTCGACTATGCTTTAACAAAAGTCGCTTAAGTGCGTTGTCCTCAGGATAATACTTATCAATCAGTTCTAATACATTCATCTTTTTTTCAACTTTCATCGCTCAATCCAACCGAGGTTGTCACCACGGCGAACCTTTGAACCTTGCTTTACAGCCACATCTACGAGTTTTCCTCCGATGGCGGCAGGTATAGGAACTATCTCCCCCCAGCTTGCCTGAATGTAACAATAGGTGTCGCCTTCCTTGTACTGCTGGCCAACGAAAGGTTCGAGACACTTGTTGACACCCTCGCCAGCGAAGTCGAAATAAACAATACCTGCCACTGGTGCAGTAATGGCGTCTGCCTTTGCGTGTTTGAAGGCTGCCAGCTCTTCCGGAGTAAGTTTGCTTCCAAGTTTGGCGTCCTTTGCCTTCTGCAGGTCGGCAAGGAAATTCTTCTTTGCCTGTCCGCTCTTATAGTTTCGATACTGCTCTGGATGCATTGCAAGTTCAAAGAGCTCCTCGTCGTCCTTGCCTGCCTCCCAGCCATTGTCTGCCATTTCCTTGCGGAAGTCGTCAAGCGCATTTGGAATGAGAGTATGCGGGTCGTCGGTGGTGAACTTTCGCCCCTGCTTCTCTGCGAGAGCCACAAGCTCCGGGTCGATGTCGCCAGGCACCTTTCCACTCTTGCCAAGAATCATTCCCCACATGGAGTCGTCCATCATTACGAAGCGTCCCTTTCCCTGCTCTATTGTGAGGAGGTTCATCAGGGCAATGTTCTTTACATATTGTGAGAATGGGGTTACGAGTGGTGGATATCCCACGCGAGGCCAAACGTATGCCACCTCGTCGAATAGCTTAACAAGCATCTCGTCAATGTCCAGCTCCTTTGCGCCCTTAGCCACACGCAGTTTGTTTATCACGGAGTGGATGCCTCCGAGGTCGCTCATCATTGAGCCCATCATGCCACCGGGGAGTCCACAGCCGAGAAGCAGCGAGGACATGTGCTTGTTTTGAGGATTGATGAAATAGCCAAGCCAGTCGTCGATAAACTCTTGAGTGAGCGAACGGGCTTGCATGTATGCAGCCATGTTTATTTCCGGAACGTCGAATCCCTCGTTTTTCAGCATGCTCTGTACGGAGATGATGTCCGGGTGCACCTTACCCCAGCTCAGCGGTTCAATGGCTGTGTCGATGATGTCGGCACCGTTGTTGCAGACCTCGAGTATTGAAGCCATGGAGAGACCTGGACCAGAATGTCCGTGATACTGTATTATGACATCGGGGTGCTTTGTCTTTATCATGTTGGTGAGCTTGCCAAGCAATGCCGGCTGACCAATACCCGCCATGTCCTTAAGGCAGATTTCCGGAGCTCCAGCGGCAATAAGCTTGTCGGCGATGTCGCTGTAGTATTCGGCGGTGTGGATGGGAGAAGTGGTGATGCAGAGCGTTGCCTGTGGTGTCATACCTGCCTCGGCAGCCCATTTTATGCTTGGTATGATGTTGCGCACATCGTTAAGTCCGCAGAAGATACGTGGAATGTCCACTCCCTGTGCGTGCTTCACCTTATACATCAGCTGACGCACATCGTCGGGAACAGGATACATTCTAAGAGCATTGAGACCACGGTCGAGCATGTGGGTCTTTATTCCCACCTCGTTGAAAGGCTTGCAGAAAGCCCTCACAGCGTCGTTCGGATTTTCGCCTGCCAAGAGGTTCACCTGCTCAAAGGCGCCTCCGTTGGTCTCCACACGGGCGAAACAACCCATGTCGATGATAACTGGAGCTATTCGTTCCAACTGGTCCTTTCGCGGCTGAAACTTGCCGGAAGATTGCCACATGTCTCGATATACAAGACTGAATTGGATTTTCTTTTTCATAGTTTTCTTCGTTAAAAGAGTTAATGTATAGTTACCGTGTGCAAAAGTAATGTTTTTTTTAATTCGCTCCAAATTGTTTTGCAACTTTTTTCAACTATTCATTATTTTATAATGATTTTTTGTTTTATTAGTCAATGAAAACATAGACCAATGTAGGTGTAACCATACCGAGATGGCAAAAAAAATTGGATCACGCACCGACTTTGGAGTGAAGTCAAGGTGGAGGCATAAGGGGTGTTTGGAATTTGATGTAGTTAAAAGGAGTTAAAGAGCGGAAAGTTTGACTTTTTTTTTGTAACTTTGCCGCCGTGAGCAAAACTGAAAACAAATAATAAAAACAATTTATGAAGCACATCAAATTATTCTTAGCGTTATTAATGTTCCCAATGGTGGCTCTTGCTGACGCCTGGGAAACAGAGTACAAACAAATCGAACAAAGTATCAAACAACCTGAGTTCAAGGACAAGGACTACTCCATCACGGCGTTCGGCGCAAGCCCTAATGCCACGGCAGCAGTGAACCAAAAGGCGATTAACAAAGCCATTGCCGCTTGCTCAAAGGCAGGAGGTGGACGAGTGATTGTTCCGGAGGGAACTTTCAACACAGGCGCAATCACACTGCTCAGCAAGGTGAACCTCCACGTGGAGAAAGGCGGAGTGCTGCTCTTCGCGTTCCAGCCAGAGCTCTACCCTATTGTACCAACACGTTGGGAAGGTCTCGACTGCTACAACCTGCAACCATGTGTCTATGCCTACAAGCAGACAGACATCGCCATCACTGGCGAGGGTACCATCGACGGTGGCGGTGAGAATGCCACATGGTGGAAATGGTGCGGAAAGGACACCTACGGATGGAAAAAAGGCGAAGTGGGACAGAACCAGGGGGCGCGTGCGCGACTGCTGAAATATGCCGAGGACGGCGTTGACATGAAGGAGCGCAGGTTCACTGCAAAGGACGGTCTGCGCCCACAGCTCATAAACCTCTATTCATGCGAGAACATCCTGATTGAGAACGTGACACTGCTCCGCTCTCCGTTCTGGGTTATCCACCCATTGCTCTGCAAGAACTTAACAGTGCGCGGCGTGCAAATTACCAACGACGGACCTAACGGCGACGGTTGCGACCCTGAGTCGTGCGACGGAGTGCTGATAGAGAACTGCTTCTTCAACACCGGCGACGACTGCATTGCGGTGAAGAGCGGACGAAACAACGACGGACGCCTCTGGAACAAGCCAAGCGAGAACATCATCATCCGCAACTGTATGATGAAGAACGGTCATGGCGGTGTGGTTATCGGAAGTGAGATAACCGGTGGCTGCCGCAACCTCTTCGCCGAAAACTGCAAGATGGACTCGCCAGACCTCGACCGCGTGGTGAGAATAAAGACAAACACCTGCCGTGGCGGTATTATTGAGAACATCTACGCACGAAACATTGAAGTAGGCCAGTGCGGTGAGTCAGTGCTGAAGATCAATCTCGACTACGAGCCAAGGGAGATTTGTTGCCGCGGATTTGCACCGACGGTACGCAATGTGAACATTGAGAACATCACTTGTCAGAAGAGTAAATATGGTGTTCTGATTGTGGCTCTCGACTCAGTGACAAACGTTTATGACATCAATGTGAAGAACTGCCACTTCAACGGAGTGAAGCAAGGCAACAAGATTACGGGCAAGACACGAAACGTGAACTTCGACAACCTCTTCATCAATGGTTCACTGTGCCTTCAGAAAAAACCTTTCGACAACTACAGCCAGTGGCTCACCTTTTCGGAAATGAAACGTGTGCCACAGCCCTACCTCCTCGACTTCGCCAAGAAGCCACGCTGGAGCTACGTGATGGGAATAGAGCTTGAGGCAATGCTCGACACCTATTTAAAATATGGTGGCGACGACATAAGGAAATACTGTCAGCTCTATACCGACACGATGATAGACGCCAAAGGAGCAATAAAGACATACAAAATAGAGGACTATAACCTCGACCAAATACGTACGGGACACTTTGTGGCCCGTATGTATGGTCTTTATCCAGAGGCAAAGAACCTCACTGCCATGAAGACACTCATGAAGCAGCTCGACAAGCAGCCACGCACAAAGGAAGGTGTATATTGGCACAAGGCAATTTATGCCTATCAAGTGTGGCTCGACGGAATTTTCATGGGACTGCCCTACCGTGCCCTTACCGCCAACATGTTGCTGAAGCCCAAGAAGGCTGAGAAAATCTACGACGATGCCGTTGACCAGATAAGCAAGACTTACGAGCGCACTCTCGACCCAAAGACAGGACTCAACCGCCACGCATGGGACGAGACTCACGAGATGTTCTGGGCAGACAAGGAGACAGGTCTGTCGCAGCACTGCTGGGGACGAGCCCAGGGTTGGTACACAATGGCACTCATTGAGTTGCTCGACGCAATGCCAGAAGACTACAGCCGCAGGGGCGAGGTGATAGAACTGCTTAAGAAAGACCTCGACGCAGTGATAAAGTGGCAGGACAAGAAGACCGGTGTGTGGTATCAGGTGATGGACTCTCCTGAACGTGAGGGCAACTACCTTGAATCTACATGTTCCTCAATGTTCGCTTACGTTCTGCTGAAGGCTTACAACAAGGGCTATCTTGGAGAGAAATATCTTAAGGCTGGCAAAAAGGCTTATGAGGGAATCATTAATAACTTCATTCGCGTGAATGCCGACAAGACCATCTCGCTGACAAACTGCTGTGCAGTGGCAGGCCTTGGTCCGGGTATGAGCGAAGCTGTTAAGAAGGCTGCTCCAAACGTGAAGGAGAACAAGCGCCGCGACGGATCTTACGCATACTATCTTAGCGAGCCGGTAAGAGACAACGATGCAAAAGGCGTTGGTCCGTTCATCTGGGCTTCACTCGAATACGAGTCATTGAAATAGAACCAAATTCTTGAATTTATTACCTAACAAAATGAACAGACTAAGAACTATTGGGGCATTATGCCTCATGCTTGTACTCACCATTGCCGCCAAGGCTCAAGGCGACGTTACCGCTTTGTGGGATTTCAAGAACAACATTCCAGAGGGAATAAATGCCGCCACAGCTATTGAGAAA
>CALZDK010000074.1 GCA_945637645.1 uncultured Prevotella sp. | reverse complement strand
TGGATAAGCGCTGAAAGCATCTAAGTGCGAAGCCAGCCTCAAGATTAGAACTCCTCATAGGGTCGTCGCAGACCACGACGTTGATAGGCAGCAGGTGTAAAGACGGCGACGTCAAAGCCGAGCTGTACTAATTGCCCGAAAGCTTTCTGGTGAATTGTTATGTTCCGTGCTTTCAGATGTGAAGCCTTTTCTTGGGTATTCATGATACATGTTTCGTGTGTGGATAGTCAACCTGACACGGTGAAGCACCGTAAAACTTACATCAGGTGGTTATTGCGGCGGGGTTCCACCTCTTCCCATTCCGAACAGAGAAGTTAAGCCCGCCTGCGCCGATGGTACTGCAATGCAATGTGGGAGAGTAGGAGGCCGCCTTCTTTCAAAAAGAGCGAATCCCTGAGGATAACATTATCCTTGGGGATTTTTTTATCTACTCTATTCTTCAAGTAGTAGAAAGGAGATAAATGGAGAAAAATGAGATAAAGGACAAATTTTTAAGCATGGCTTTTGCCATTTAGGCAATAATTGTTATCTTTTTATATAAAAATGTTACGAATTATTTGTTTATTCCATATTTTTTGATTAACTTTGCACCGTCAAATTAAAAATTGAACAAAATATGAACAAGAACAGTCTTCTACACATTATTAATATTATTCGACTTCGTGGGGTTGTCGGAAGTGAAAAGGTGTGTATGTAGGCTAAGGGGCTATAACGATATGAACCTTTCTCACTTCCGTGGGGAAGGTTCTTTTTTGGTAATTATATTGGATAATAAAAAACAGAAATAACAACAACAATGAGCGACAGATTATTTATTTTTGACACTACGCTCCGCGATGGCGAACAGGTTCCAGGCTGCCAGTTGAATACTGTTGAGAAGATTCAGGTGGCTAAGCAGTTGGAGCAACTGGGCGTTGATGTCATTGAGGCGGGATTTCCTATTTCAAGTCCCGGTGATTTCAATTCAGTTATAGAAATTTCCAAAGCAGTGACGTGGCCTACCATTTGTGCCCTGACCCGCGCGGTGGAGAAAGATATCGACGTTGCCGTGGAGTCTCTAAAATATGCCAAGCATAAGAGAATACATACAGGTATAGGTACGAGTGATTCACATATTAAGTATAAGTTCAACAGTAACCGCGAGGAAATTATTGAGCGTGCTGTTGCTGCAGTGAAATATGCGAAGAAGTATGTCGAGGACATTGAGTTCTATGCCGAGGATGCAGGTCGCACGGAAAACGAATATCTGGCACGTGTGGTTGAAGCGGTGATTAAGGCTGGTGCCACTGTAGTGAACATACCTGACACCACAGGATATTGCCTTCCTTCAGAATATGGTGCAAAGATAAAGTATCTTATGGAACATGTGGACGGTGTTGACAAGGCAATTATCTCAACCCATTGCCACAACGACCTTGGCATGGCTACCGCAAACACTCTGAGTGGTGTGCTCAACGGTGCACGCCAGGTGGAGGTTACAATCAACGGAATAGGAGAGCGCGCAGGCAACACTTCGCTTGAGGAGATAGCAATGATTCTTCGTTGCCACAAGGATGTTGATATTGACACAAACATCAATACCACAAAGATTTATCCTACAAGCCGCATGGTGTCGAGTTTGATGAATATGCCTGTCCAGCCCAACAAGGCCATTGTGGGAAGGAACGCTTTCGCACATTCCAGCGGTATTCATCAGGACGGCGTGTTGAAGAATGTCAGCACATACGAAATTATGAATCCAAAGGACGTTGGTCTGGACGACAACTCAATAGTATTGACCGCCCGTTCAGGAAGGGCGGCGCTGAAGTATCGTCTTGGCGTTCTTGGTGTGCAGATTGACAGCGAGGAGACCGTTGACAAGTTATATCAGAAGTTCCTTAAGCTTGCTGACCAGAAAAAGGAAGTCAACGACGACGACATTCTGATGCTTGCCGGAGCTGATGCCGCTGAGACTCACGCCGTTAAACTCGATTTCCTCCAGGTTACTACGGGCATGGGAGTGAAGAGTGTGGCAAGCATTGGACTCGATATTTCAGGACAGAAATTTGAGGAAGCCTCTACCGGTAACGGTCCTGTGGATGCAGCCATTCGTGCGTTGAAGAAAATTATCCAGAAGCAGATGACGCTGAAGGAGTTCACCATCCAGGCTATCAGCAAGGGCTCAGACGATGTGGGTAAGGTACATATGCAGGTAGAATACGATGGCAATGTGTATTATGGCTTTGGCGCCAACACCGACATTGTGACGGCTTCCGTGGAAGCATATATTGACTGTATAAACAAGTTCAGAAAATAATTTTTTAGCAATGAATACTTTATTTGACAAAATTTGGGATAAGCACGTCGTACAGAAGATAGAGGACGGTCCAACACAATTGTATATTGACAGGCTCTACTGTCATGAAGTAACATCACCCCAGGCATTTGCAGGAATGAGGGAAAGAGGACTGAAGTGTTTCCGTCCAGACCATATCTACTGTATGCCGGACCATAATACTCCAACCCACGACCAGGACAAGCCTATTGAGGATCCTGTATCTAAGAAACAAGTTGACACGCTGGCAAAGAATGCCGCTGACTTTGGACTGACGCACTATGGAATGTTGTCAAAAGACAATGGTATCATTCACGTTGTGGGTCCTGAGAAGGGACTCTCCCTTCCAGGCATGACTATCGTCTGCGGCGACTCTCACACCTCTACCCATGGTGCAATGGGTGCTGTAGCATTTGGTATCGGAACATCTGAGGTAGAGATGGTTATGGCATCTCAGTGTATTTTGCAGCAGAAGCCAAAGTCGATGCGCATTAATATCAATGGAAAACTTCAGAAGGGAGTGACGGCAAAGGATGTGGCTCTCTATCTGATGTCAAAGCTGACCACTTCCGGCGCTACAGGCTATTTCGTGGAGTATTCAGGTCAGGTGGTAAAGGACATGACAATGGAAGGTCGTCTGACACTTTGCAACCTTTCAATCGAGATGGGTGCCCGTGGTGGTTTCATAGCTCCCGACGAGACTACGTTCGAGTATATCAAGGGTCGTGAGTTCGCACCTAAGGGTGAGGAATGGGACAAGGCCGTTGAGTATTGGAAGACCTTGAAGAGTGGCGACGATGCAGTGTTTGACAAGGAGCTGAATTATGACGCTGCCGACATTGAGCCACGCATCACCTACGGAACAAACCCAGGCATGGGTATCGGAATAACAGAGGCAATACCAACCCTCGACGAAATAGACGAGGCAGGTAAGGCTTCATTCCAGAAGTCGCTCGACTATATGGGCTTCGCACCAGGTGAGAAGTTGCTTGGCCACGCGATAGACTATGTGTTCCTTGGAGCATGTACCAACGGCCGTATTGAGGACTTCCGTGCCTTCGCTTCCATAGTAAAGGGAAGGAAGAAGGCAGAGAACGTTGTGGCATGGCTCGTTCCCGGCTCATGGCTTGTTGACAAACAGATTCGTGAGGAAGGACTTGACAAGGTGTTTGAGGAGGCAGGATTTGCCATCCGTCAGCCAGGCTGCTCTGCCTGCTTGGCAATGAACGACGACAAGATTCCTGCAGGAAAATATTCAGTGTCAACAAGTAACCGTAACTTTGAGGGTCGTCAGGGACCAGGCTCACGCACTATCTTGGCTTCTCCTTTGGTTGCCGCTGCCGCTGCCGTTACGGGAAAAATCACTGATCCAAGAGAGTTGATGTAAGATTGAAAGATTGAACGATTGAAAGATTGAACGATTGAACGATTGAAAAGATTGAAAGATGAAACAGAAATTTGACGTTATAACAAGCACATGTGTTCCATTGCCATTGGAGAATGTGGACACTGACCAGATAATACCTGCCCGTTTTCTGAAAGCCACAGATAAAGAGGGCTTCGGAGAAAACCTTTTCCGCGACTGGCGATTCAACAAGGACGGCTCGCCTAAAAAGGATTTCGTCCTCAACGACCCGACCTACGGCGGCTGCATACTCGTGGCAGGGAAGAACTTCGGTTCAGGATCAAGCCGTGAGCATGCCGCATGGGCAATAGCAGGTTACGGCTTCCGCGTGGTAATCAGCAGTTTCTTTGCCGATATCCACAAGAACAATGAGCTGAACAACTTTGTTCTTCCTGTTGTAGTAAGCGAGGCATTTCTCGCGGAGTTGTTTGAGAGCATCAAGAACAACCCGAAAATGGAAGTAAGGGTTGACCTTCCAAACCAGACTGTCACCAACATGGCGACAGGCAAGAGTGAGAAGTTTGAAATAAACGGCTACAAGAAGCATTGCCTCATTAACGGTCTTGACGACATCGACTATCTCATTCAGAACAAAGACAAAATCGAGCAATGGGAAAGCCAGAACAAATAGGCGAATCCTCCAAACGCAGCATGCAGCCCTTTATAGAGATAATGGACTGCACCCTGCGCGACGGAGAGCAGACGAGCGGAGTGTCTTTCCTGCCCCACGAGAAACTGATGATAGCCAGGATGTTGCTGCGCGACATCAATGTTGACCGAATAGAGGTGGCGTCGGCAAGGGTTTCGGAAGGCGAGAAGGACGCTGTGTCCATGATATGCCGTTATGCTCGTCAGATGGGTGCCTTGGAGAAGGTTGAGGTGCTTGGTTTCGTGGATGGGACAAAGTCCATCGACTGGATTGAGGAGTGTGGTGGAAAGGTGATAAACCTTCTTGCCAAAGGATCGGAGAAGCATTGCAAAAACCAGCTTGGAAAGACGGTAGAGGAGCACATCGACGACATCATGCAGTCCATAGACTATGCCACGAGCAAGGGCTTCACCGTGAACCTCTATCTTGAGGATTGGAGCAACGGCATGAAGGACTCGCCAGAATATGTCTATGCCATGATGGATGCTCTGAGCAAGACAAAGGTGCGTCGTTTCATGTTGCCTGACACTCTCGGCATCATGAATCCGCTTCAGGTGATAGAGTATTTCCGTAAGATGCGGAAACGCTATCCCGATGCCCATTTCGATTTCCATGCACATAACGACTACGACCTTGCAGTGAGCAACTCGCTTTCTGCAGTACTCAGCGGAGCAAAGGGCATTCATGTGACGGTGAACGGACTTGGCGAGCGTTGTGGCAATGCCCCATTGGCGAGTGTCCAGGTCATTCTTAAAGACCAGTTCAACGCGAAAACGAGCATCAACGAAAGCAAGTTGAACGACATCAGCCGACTTGTTGAAGGCTATTCGGGCATAGCCATTGCCCCAAACCAGCCTATTGTAGGCGAGAATGTTTTCACACAGGTGGCAGGAGTGCATGCCGATGGCGACAACAAGGACAATCTCTACTGCAACGACCTTGTTCCGGAGCGTTTTGGCAGAAAGCGTGAGTACGCATTAGGTAAGAATAGCGGAAAGGCAAACATAGCAAGAAACCTTCAGGAGCTGGGTCTTGAACTGACTCCCGAACAGACAAAGCGTGTTACGAAACGCATCACTGAGCTTGGCGACCGCAAGGAGATAGTGACACAGGACGACCTGCCGTTCATTGTCAGCGACGTGTTGAAGCACGACGCTCCCGAAGACAAGGTGAAACTCGTCAGCTATATGGTTTCCTCAGCCTATGGCCTTAAGCCCTTGGCAAGCATCAAGGTGGAGATTAACGGCAAGCAGTATGAGTCGGACTCCACGGGCGACGGACAGTACGACGCCTTCGTGAAGGCCTTGCGCAAGATTTACCGTGACTATCTCAACCGCACCTTCCCGATATTGGCAAACTATGCCGTAAGCATTCCTCCTGGAGGACGCACCGATGCCCTTGTGCAGACTGTCATCACATGGCAGAACGGCGACAAATTGTTCCGCACCAGAGGACTCGACGCCGACCAGACGGAAGCTGCCATAAAGGCTACGTTCAAAATGCTGAATATCATTGAGAACTAAAGTTGTTGTAAGGAATTTTAAAAACAATAAGATATGAAATTGAAAATTGCTGTTCTCGCGGGCGATGGTATCGGCCCGGAGATTATGGAACAAGGTGTGGCTGTGATGAGCGCCATTGCCGAGAAGTTCGGACACGAGGTGGAGTATAAGGAAGCCCTTTGTGGCGCACATGCCATCGACGAGGTGGGCGACCCATTCCCAGAGGAGACCTTCCAGATTTGTGAGCAGGCCGACGCAGTGCTCTTCGCCTCTGTTGGCGACCCCAAGTTCGACAACAATCCTTCTGCCAAGGTTCGCCCTGAGCAGGGACTCCTTGCCATGCGCAAGAAGTTGGGACTCTACGCCAACATTCGCCCTGTAACCACTTTCGACTGCCTCGTACACAAGTCGCCGCTCAAGGACGAGATTGTGCGTGGTGCAGACTTCATCTGTATCCGCGAGCTTACAGGCGGAATGTATTTCGGCAAGAAGCAAGAGCCTGCGATGAACGACGAAATCGGCACCGAGGACGCTCTCGACACCAACTACTATACACGCCCTGAGGTGGAGCGTATTCTGCGTGTTGGCTATCAGTATGCACGCCAGCGCCGCAAGCACCTCACTGTTGTTGACAAGGCAAACGTACTTGCCTCAAGCCGTTTGTGGCGAAAGGTGGCACAGGAGATTGCTCCGGAATATCCCGACGTGGAGACCGACTACATGTATGTTGACAATGCAGCAATGCGCATGATTCAGGAGCCAAAGTTCTTCGACGTTATGGTGACAGAGAACACCTTCGGCGACATACTCACCGACGAGGGATCTTGCATCACCGGTTCAATGGGTCTGCTCCCATCAGCATCCACCGGTTCAAGCACTCCGGTATTCGAGCCTATCCACGGTTCATGGCCTCAGGGCAAGGGACTGAACATTGCCAACCCACTGGCACAGATACTCTCCGTGGCTATGCTCTATGAGTATTTCGACCTGAAGGAAGAAGGTGCACTCATCCGCAAGGCTGTTGACGCCTCTCTCGACCAGAACGTCCGCACACCTGAGATTCAGGTAGAGGGTGGGGAGAAATACGGCACCAAGGAAGTTGGAGCCTGGATAGTGGATTTCATCAAGAAATCGTAATGAACATTTCGCTCAAAACAATAATTCTGTCAGCATCATTGCTGTGGGGTGGGGACGTTGTTGCCCAAACCCCACGGCAATGGCGCGACTCGCTTGCAACGTTGAGCAAGCAAATATCGCAAATGCCCTATTCTTCAGACCTTTATCTGAAGAAAGCTGAAGCAAACATTGAACTCCAGCAGTGGGAGTATGCCTTGGAAACATATAATGAGATTTTGCGCCACGACCCTGCCAATCCGGCAGCACTCTACTATCGCGCCTTCGTCAACGGCAAACTGCGCCGCTACGACCTTTCCCTCGACGACTATCAGCATCTTCTCAACCTCCTTCCCTCACACCTTGAGGCAAGACTCGGTCTCGCCTACACTCTCACTAAGCTTGGCAAGCGTCAAGATGCGCTCGACCAGTATGGTTTGTGCATAGAGCAACACCGTGACAGTGCCGTGGCATACGCCTCTCGCGCTTGTTTAGAAGAAGAACTGAAACAATACGACACCGCCCTTTACGACTGGGACAAAGCCTTGTCGCTTTCCCCCGCAAACAACGACTATCTCTTCTCCAAGGCAAATCTCCTTGTAAAAATGGAACGGAGGGAGGAAGCGCGAAAGTGTCTTATGGAGCTTTTGCGCCGCGGAGTGGCACGCGCCGACCTTGAGGAACTCCTACGGCTCTGCCGTTAGGTGTTTTATCACCAATCCACCAATGGTCATTCCAAATATTGCTGTTATGTGCATCAACGATCCGTTGATTTGAGCCTTACTTGAACACCATTCATGATTGAGCAATGCGGCGTCGCCAGGACCCTTTGTTGCCTTAGGACACATACACTTCTCTGAACCACAAGTTGCATTGTGCCCTTTGTTCTCAAGCAGTTCGTCGCTATAAACACATTGGAATTTTCTTGCCGGACGCCTTTTTTGTTTTTTGAAACGCTGGCGCAAGGCACGAGCCAAGGGACAACCCTGCACCTGCCAAAATTCCGCTACCTTGATTTTTGTCGGATCAAGTTTCAGTGCCGCTCCCATAGAGGAATAGAATCGCGCCTTGGTACGGCAAGCCATCTCTATGAGCAGCATCTTGTCCTTCAGCGAGTCTATGGCGTCAATAATGTAGTCGTAGGAGTCGAGTTGGAAACTCTCCGCCGTTTCCTCACAGAAAATCTGCTGCCTTGCGTCTATTTCCGCCGAGGGATTGATGGTGAGCAGCCTCTCCTTCAGAGCCTCCACCTTCACCTGTCCCACAGTTTTCGTGGTAGCCATAAGCTGCCGGTTGATGTTTGTTATGCAGACGCGGTCGCTATCGACAATGGTAATTTTCCTGATGCCAGATCTCACAAGGCTCTCTGCGCACCAAGATCCCACACCGCCAACGCCGAACACAATCACTCGTGCATTAGCAATCCTTTCCATCGCTTCGCTTCCTAAGAGAAGCTGAGTGCGGTTAAAAATACCTTTCTCTATACCCATTTGAAACTAAATTGTTGTGCAAAGTTACATATTTTTTGTCAAAATCACTTTATTCTCCTCTGTTTTTTTGTAATCCCAGAATAAATTACTATTTTTGTACCTGATATTTTAATAATATAAGCTATGAACAAAACGGATTTGAAATGGAGAGAAAAATATGCAGCCGTATGGCATTTTGTCACCGAGCATCACCGTGGGCCCACACGCCACCATCCCGAAGAGGGTCGGCTGCTAAATTGGTTGAAATACAACCGAAAGTGTATGAACAAGCAGACGTTGCCTCCCGAAAGGGCTGAACTTATTGTAAAGCTGAGAAACTATATAAATTCTTTTTGTCGGGTAAATCAGTATCGATGACAGCCCTGCCTGAAAACAAAAAACCGCCAAGACCCATATCT